>NZ_JBHYGG010000269.1:0-28964 GCF_051859125.1 Gemmata sp. | reverse complement strand
TTTTGCGCCGGGTGTGCGGGTGGGTGTGGGGGGGGGGTGTACTTTGTGCACCCCCCCCCCCCGACTCGAAACCATTCACCTCGAAACGCGAAACCCTGCGGCCGGGTCACTGGTTCGCCTGGGTGGCGATCTTGTGCAGCATCTCCTGGAGCACCTTCTGGCGGTCGGAGAGCTGCTTCAGCTCGGCCTGGATCAGCGGGTCCTTGGCCTGGGTGCCCGGGTCCTGCTTCTCGTACGAGACGGTCCGCTTGTTGACCTGCTCCTGCTGCATCTTGATGAGCTTCAGCTCGTTGAGCAGGTCGATCAGCTTCTTGTCTTGCTTGCCGGGCTCCTTTGGGTCGCCCGGCTTGCCCTTCGAGTCCTTCATGTCCTGCTGCGCCTTCTTGAGCGCGTCCTTCATCATTGTGAGCTGCTCGATGATCTGCTCCTCGATGAGCTGGGTGCCCTCCGACTCGGTTTTGCGGCGGCCCTCGACGCGGCCCTCGTTGAGCCGCTTCTGGACCGCGACCATGTCGCCGCGGACCTCGGTGAGCACGCCGGCGAACACGACCGCCGAGCCCTCGCCCTCCATCAACTTGAGCGCCTTGTCGGCCTCGACGACGATGGCCTGTTCCTTGTCCGACTCGGTCTGCGACTTCTGGACGTCGGCGGTGGTCTTCTGGTTGTTGTTCTTGGTCACGCCGTCGTGAATCTTCTTGGTGGCCTCGTACACCTCGATCTGCATGCGGAGCATGCGGCCGACGCGCTCCTCCAGGTTCGCCAGGAGCTTCTCTAGCTCCTTCTCGCGGAGCTGCTTGAGCCGCTTCTCCAGCTCCTTGATCGCCTGTTCGAGCTTCTTGATCGCGTCGTCCTGCTTCTTCCCGGCGTCGTCCTGCTTGCCCTTCTTGATGTCGTCCTCGGCCCCCTGCTGCTGCGGGACGGCCTGCTGGACGTTCTCCTGGGCGTCGTCCTTCGGGGGCTGCGGGCCGCCCGGGGGCGGGCTGCCGCCCTTTGGGGGCTGGCCGCCGCCGGGGCTCGGCTTCGACTGGCTCGGCGGGCCGCTGCCCATCGGGGGCATGCCGCCGGCGTCCATCGGCTTGCCCTCGCCGCCCGGCATCCCGGCCGACGGCTTCGCGTCGCCCTTGCCCTCGCCCTGGGCCTTGCTGTCGCTCGGCTTCGGGTCGCCGCCCATCGGGCTCATGGGATTCTTCGGGTCGCCGCCCATCGGGTTCTTGGGATCGGTGGCCATCGGGTTCTTCGGGTCGCCGCCCATCGGCTTCGAGTCGCCGGCCTTGGGCTCGCCGCCCGTCCCGTCCTTCGGGGACTCCTTGTTGTCGCCGCCCGGCATGCCGCCCATCGGGCTCGGCTTCGCCTCGCCGCCCGTCCCGTCCTTCGGGGCCCCGCTCATCGGGTCCTTCGGGTCGCCGCCGGCCTTGTTGTCGCTCTTGTTCTCGCCAGTGTCGGGCTTGGCCTGCGGGTCGGCGTCGCCGGGCTTGGCCTCGGGCTTCGGCTCGGCCTTGCTCGGCTCCTTGGCGTCCGGGTTGCCGGCGTTACCGGCCGGGTCCTTGGGCTCGGAGCCGGGAAACTTGTTGGCGGTGTCCTGGGTCCGCTTGGCGAGTTCGGCCTGCTCGCGGGCGATCCGCTCCTTGTCGCCCTTGCCCTCGGTGCGGGCGCGGAGGTTCTCCTGGTCCCGCTTGTGCTTGGCGATCTCGGCGATCAACTTCTGCAGTTCGGCGATCTCGCGCTTGATCTTGTCGGCCTCGTCTTCGGTTTCGAGGGTCCGAAGGATCTCGTCGAGGGCCGCGATGAGCTTCGCGTCCTTACCGATGATCTCGTTGAAGTCGGACCCGGTCGGGTTGTTCGTCCCGAGCCCCTTCACGATGCCGTCGAACAGGTTCTTGACGCCCTTCTCGTCGGCGATCTTGAGGGCGGTGCGGAGCGCCTTGGCCCGCTCCTTCTCGTCGGCGTTGTCGCTCTTCTCCCACCGCTGGGCGAGGCGGAGCAGTTCGTCGGCGAACCGCTGGTACAGCTTGGCGTTCTCCTGCTGCGTGCCGCGGATGTCGCCGGGCTTGATCTCCGGCGGGGCCTTGGGCGGCTGCGCGAGCAGCACGGACGTGAGCGAGAAGAGGCCGAGGGCCGCTGTGAACGCGAGCGGCATGATCGGCAACCGGCGAGTCATGGGAACATCCTCCGGAACGAGTCGCGGTGGTTCAGGCTGCAAAGGAGACGACCCAGGGAATCCGATCCAACCGTGGCGGAGGGGATAACCTTCGGGCGGGGCGGGCCGTTACACGAGCGTTACCGGTCGGGAACGCGCGAGCGGGGGGCAGGTGCCCCCCGCAGTGCGACACAACTCGGATCACTTCACGGTGATCGGCACGACGATAGGGACGATCTTCCCGGGAACGTCGGGGCCGACCACGGGGGTCAGCGTCACGGTGAAGTCGCCCTCCTTCGACCCGGCACGGACCTCGTACTCGAAGTCGATGCTGTTCTTCTCGAAGTCGAGTGTGATCTCCGCCGGCACCACGACCGACGGATCGGATGCGACCACCTTCACCTTGAGCGTGTCGCTCTCGAACTGGCCCCACTTGATCGTCTGGCGGAGCTTCTTCGCCTCGCCCTTGGCCAGGAACAGCGGGCCGGCCGTGCCCAAGAGCGGAATCTTCGACGTCCGCTCCCGGGCGGCCTCGATCTCTACGTCTCTGATCGCCTTGCTGATGAGCAGTTGCTTGTCCTTGATCGACTGGATCATGTTCCGCAGGCGGTCCTTGGACTGGACCTCGCCGAGCAGGGCGCGGATCTTCACGATCTCGTCGTACAGCTTGCCGAGTTCGAGGTACGCGGTGTTCACGACCCCCGGGTCGATGTACCGGCCCTGGTCGAACTCGGTCTGGGCGGTGCCCATGAGCCGGTCGACCGCGGGGAACGTGGACTGGGGCTGCCGCTGCCCGAGGCTCCGCTCCTCGGCCTCGCTCACGGTCGGCGGGTTCTCGCCGAGCGTGCGCTCCAGGCGGTTGGCGTACTCGCCGTAGAACGCGATCGACTTCTCGTTCACCACGTTGTAGATGCACTCGCGCTCGAGCCGGCGGAAGTCGCGGGCGACCTGCTGGATCGTGTCGCGGGCCTTGAGCACGTCCTGCCAGGCGTCCTTCGACCGCACCTTCACGGCCTCCAGTTCGTCGGGCAACTGCCGCTCGGCCTTGGACCGCACGAACTCGTACTTCACCTTCGAGCCGTCGAGCTTCTTGATGACCTCGTCGAGCTTGCCGCCGAGCCGCTCCTCGTCCTCGCCGAGCTTCACGAGCAGGTCGCCCTCGGACACGACGAGCAGCGTGATCGGCTCGGACCGGCCGACCCGCGGGCCGGTGTCGAAGTTCGCGTCGGTCGCCTCGACGCTCAGCGTCAGCTCGTACCGCGGCTGCACGTCGCCGGGGGCGACCTGGAGCGCCTTCAGCGCGCCGACGTCGAAGTAGTCGCCGGACACCTGCCAGCCGAACTTCTCGAAGATGCCGTCCGGCCGGGTGAACCCCATGCGGGCCTCGGTCCGCAGCTCGATCCGCTTGACGAGTTCGGGTTTGACGCCCGCGGCCGGGTCGCTCAGGCGCGACTTGATCGTCGCGAGGGTCTCGCGCTTCAGGCTGTCGTTGAGCCCGCCGCGGCCGGCGAACTGGCCCATCGGGAACGACGCCTCCTTACGGGCGTTGGCGTCGTCGGACGCGACCTGGAACACGTACGCCCCGGCCGCGACCGCCAGCCCCGCGACCTCGCCCGCGACCGCGGGCACCGCGGCCGCCTTGCTGAAGTTCGCGAACTGGAGGCCGCGGACGGTGGTGGCGTCCTTCGGCTCGTAGGTCATGGTGTACGCGACCTTGCTGAGCCCCGAGTCGTCGCGGATGCTGCTCTCCGCGTTGAACGGGATCTTGGCCCGCGTGGTGACCCAGAACTCCTTGCCGACCTTGCGGATGAACTCGGGCACCACCTCGACCACCGGGGCCTGGTCCTCGGTCACCTGGATGAGGATCTGCCACGGCTTGGTGAGGTGGATGCCGTCGGCGTTCACGAAGTCGAGGTCGAACTCGACGACGTCGGTGACGCGGTCGGCCCCCTTGAACGCCATGGAGAAGCTGCCGCGCTCGGCCGGTGCGTCGCCCTCCTTCTCGGTCACCAATTTCGTCTCGACCGGCAGCGGGACCGGGTCGTCGGACCGCAGCTCCTTGCCGTCCACGACCTTCACCTTGCCGCCCGGCACGCGGCCGCGCTTCGGGAGCGCGAACGCCCCGGTGATCGGCTTCTCGGTGAGCCCGTGGATCACGAGTTCGCTGCCGACCGGGACGACGAACACGGTGCGGTCGCCGGTCGTCGACAGCTTCTCGTCCGGGACGCGCTGGCGGAGGCCGGCGAGCTCCTTCCACCCGCCGACGACCATCTTCGCCGGGTCGGCCGGGTCCGGGACCAGCGGCGAGGCGTAGTGCAGGTAGGCCGGCTGGTACTCCTCCTTGATGAGGGTCATCAGCGACGGCGGGGGGACGAGGGTGATGCCCCGCTCGGGGGTGCGGAAGTCTTCGGCCCGGACCGTGAACAGCACGTCCTCCGTGAGCCCGGTCACGTCGCCGGCGTACTCGTCGCTGCCCTCGGACTTCAGCTCGCCGTCGCCGGCCGTCTGCACGCCGACGTACTTGAACGTCACCTCGGTCGGCTTGTCGAGCTTCCGCAGGGTGCGGCCCGACGACGGCCGGGCGGCGATCTCTTCGAGCTTGTCGAACACGGCGCTGAGTTCCGTGTACCGCTCGCCGCCCATCGCGGTGCTGATCGCGGCCCGGGTGGTCTGGTCCTCGAGGACCGCGTCGACGGTGCGGGCGGCCGGGTCGGCGGGCAGCGCCGTCGTGGCCGGCAGTTCGGGCACGGGGACTCCGACGAGGGCCTCGGTCACGTCGGCCCACATGAGCGGCCGCCACCCGTTCGGGCTCGTGCGGTCGGCGACGACCCACTGGTACGCCTTCACCCTGAGCCGGGGCGGCGCGCCGTCGCGGGCCACGCGGATCCCGGCGTCGCCCATCGGGGCGTTGTCCCTGGCGCTGCGGAGTTCCACCAGCGCCCGCCGCGGCCACGGGGTGTCCATCAGGGCGAGGTCGCGCTCGGCGATGATGCTGGCGACGTGGTAGCCCGTCCACGCCGCGTGCGCCGGCTGGAACCGCCCGGCGGAGGCGGCGTGGGCCGCGAACGCGACCGCCACGAGCCCGCCCACCCACGCGACGAGCACCGCGGCCAGCACCCGGAGCCGCCGCCAGTTGAACACCTCGTTCACCGGCACCTTCGCGACCTGCTCGCGGGCCTCGTCCACGGTCCGGCGGATCATCGCGACCGAGTACCCGAGCTTCGCGGCGTGGTCGTAGTCGGCCAGTTCGACGGCCGTGATGAGCCGGTCGCCGAGGAGCTTGGGGAACTTCCGCTCGAGCACGAGCGCCAGCGCGCCGTGCGAGAACTCGACGAGGACGCGGCGGGCGATGCGGAACACGAAGATCCCGCCGAGGAGCCCGGCGGTGGCGGCGAGCGCCGCGACCCGGAGCCCGTACGCGCCGTCCTGGACCCAGTCCCACCCGAACGCCTTGAACACGCCGTAGTCGAGGACGAGGGCGAGGGTGAACCACGCGACGAGGAACAGCAGGACCGAGAGCACGCCCTCGATCAGGACGTACCTGCGGATCGTGCCGCGGAGCTGTTCGAGCGGGCTGTAGATCCGCTCGTCGCGGGGGGTCGCGGGCTTCGGGGTGCCGGTCGCGGTCGCCATGATCTTCGGTCCCACAGGGGCAAGTCGTACGTGTTTCGCTCGCGGTCGCGGGGCGCTGCGCCCGGTGACACCGTGTTTGTCTTCTGTAGCCGGCCTCTGTGAGGGCGGCGCGTCTGGGACTCCGTGTGCGTCCGGGGTCACAGACCCCGGCTCCAGCAACCAAAGCAAGACCCGTTGGCGTCACGCCAGCCGCAGGAGCTTCCGGCACAGCCACTCGAAGCACAGCCAGGTGACCACCACGAACAGCACCCAGCTCACGGCGATCTGGCTATTCGCGGCGCGGGCGGCGACCGGCTGGCCGGCCGCGTCGACCGGCGGGGTGTCCTGGGCCGAGGTCCGGAACACGCGCGGCCCGCGGGTCACGAAGTCGCGGAGCGGGGTCGCGGCCCGCTCGTTCTTGTCGGCCCGGTCCCGGAACCCCCACTTCTTGAGCTGCTCCTGGGCGGCGGGGCTGTCGACGTCGAGCAGCGCGACCTTCTCGTCCCACAGGTCCTCGACCGGGCCGCGGTGGTCGTACCGGCGGGTGTCGGTCTTGAAGCACTCGGGGATCAGCCGGATGAGCGCCTTGTCGGAGAGCTTGAACGCGAGCTTCGTGGCCGCGCCCTCCTTGGGGAGCCCCGCGGCGAACGCCGAGCGGACCCGCTCGGGCACCCGCTCCTGGAGCGCGTCGAGCGGGCTGGCCATCTGGAGCATCGCCGCCAGGTCCGGCTTCGTCACGTCCATTTCCAGGTCCGACTTCAGCACGCGGAACGGGCTGCGGACGGTCTCGCCGGTGCTGTCGGGCACGTCCACGACGGCGAAGTACTCGTAGTCGCCGGGCGGGAACAGCTTCGGGTCGGCGGCCACCTGCCCGCGGAAGTACCCCTCGGCCCCGGACGCCGTCAGCGGGAACGGGCCCTCTTCCTTCTTCTCGCCGTTGGGCGACACGCGGAGGATCTTGAACTTCGGGTCGATCGCCCCCGGGGGGTAGGGCTTCGAGGTGGTGCCGAGCAACTGCGCCGTCACCCGGATCGGGTTGGTCGAGATCACCTCCTTGTTGGTGATGACCCGGCCGCGGGACGCCTTCACGTTCCGCTTGGCGGCCATGTACTTGATGAGCTTGGCCCAGTACCGCTCGTAGTACTCGCGGTCGAAGGCGTACATGCGGTAGATCTCGCCGGACCCCATGTACGCGGTGCGGAACCCGGCCGCCGGGTTGCTCACGACGATGTACGGGCGGAGCACCTTCTCGCCCCGGTCGTCCAGGTCGGCGAACTCGGCCAGCACGTGCGCGCCGGGCTTCACGTCCTTCACCGGGTAGCACGAGAAGAACCCGCGGCGGGGGAAGAACTCGACCTTGAAGTCCTTGCTCTCGGCGTACGCCTTGCGGTCGGTGAAGAACCGCTCCCACCCGGCGACCGGGTCGGTCTCGGGCTCCTTGCCGTCCTTCTTCTCCTCGACCACCGCCGGGTCGTCGATCTTCAGCAGGTCCGAGCCGGGCAGCGGGTGCAGGTACAGCCGCCGCGGGGTCTTGGGGATCGCCCGGATCTTCACGGCGATCACGTCGTCGGGGAGCACTGGGAGGACGTCGAGGACCGGGCTGAGGCGGCTGTTCGGCTCGACCCGGGCGAGCTGGTACGTGTTGATCCGGTCGGCGACGAGCACGAACCCGCCGCCCTGCCGCTCGACCCACACCTTCAGGTCGTCGGCCTGCTGCTGCGACACCTCGGTCCAGTCCGGGTCGAACGCGAGGATGACGTCGTACTCGTTGAGGTTGTACGGCTTCTGCTCGGGGTCCGGGTCCTTGGCGGCCAGGTCGAGCCTGTTCGGGAACCGGGCGATCAGCTTCTCGGTCGGGTTCGGGGTCAGCTTGCCGGTGGTGCCGGCCTCGTTCTGCACCAGCACGGTGAGCGCGGCCCGGTTCTCGGCCACCTCGCGGTTCAGGAACGTGCGGGCGAACTGGAACTCGCGGCTCGGCGCGCCGGCCATCAGCAGCACGCGGATCTTCTTCTGGATCACCTGGATGCCGGGCCGCTCGCGGACGTGGAACTCGTCCGGGAACACCTCGTTCTCGTCGCGGGGGATGCGGGCGCGAACGGTCCACGGCCCCTCGCGCAGCACCGGCTTCTTGATCGCCGCGTCCTTCGACTCGGTCGTCAGGGCGCGGGCGTCCGGGTCCGGGTCGGCCGCGAGCCGGGCCGGGTCGACGACGAACTCGACCTGGCCGTGCGGCGGGTCGCCGGGGGCGAACGTGAGCGTGTACGGGGTGAAGCTCCCGCGGCCCTTGTCCGGCCGGTTGTCCTTCAGCGTGAACGCCGGCTTCGCGGTCTTCGGGTCGCTCCCGGGCGGGAACAGGTCGAGTTCGACCGCGACCGCCTTGCCGGCGAGGTTGGTGCCGTCGGCCTCGACGGACACCTTGAACCCCTCGTCGGGCGACGCGACGTCGTCGGTCTGCACGTCGGTGATGCTGATGCTGGTGCTCTGCCGATCCTCACCGACGGCGACCATGAACACGGGCACCTTGGCCTGGGCCGCGGCCGCCCGCAGCTCGCGGTACGACGAGTCGGACCCGAGGTTGCTCCGCATGTCGGAGAACACGATCACGCCCTGGACCATGTTCGGGGACTCGCGGTTGATGGCCGCGGCGACCGAGTCCGGGACGTTGGTGCCCAGGGCGATCGACTTGGCCACGTCCACCCGCTTGTCGAGCTTCTCGAGGTTGTCGGCGAGGGTCGCGTTCCCGGCCTCGCTGATCCCGTTCACGAGCGTCTCGGGGAACGGCACGGTGCCGCCCTTCTCGGTGTCGAACGCGGCCTTCTTCGCGGCCCACCGGGCGCGGTGCTCGACCCACTTGGCGGCCCACTCGGCCCAGTTCGCGGGCTCGGGCTTCTCGACGCCCGGGGCCGGCTTCGGGCCGCTCCACTCGACCGGGGTGCCCGTGTTGCGGACCGCTTCGAGGTCCTTGGCGTCGAGCCCCTTGGTGATGAGCGGGCGGAAGTCGTACTCGGCGAGCGCCCGCCACTCGGCCGGCCCCCACGGGGTCTCGTCCCGCTCGATGACGCGGGACGACTCGTCGAGCCGGGTGCCGAACGGGTACACCGCGACCGGGTTCTGCTCCAGCAGCTTCTGGACGAGGGCGACGTCCTTGTCGGACAGCAACTCGATGAGCGTGTCCATCCGGGTCTTCTGCTTCAGCCCCTTGCGCGAGACGTCGTCGCTCACCCGCGTCAGGCTCGGGGAGATGTCCACGAGGACGACGACGCGGGACTTCTTCTCGGTCCGCTCCCAGGTCTGCCGGGCGGGGAGCAGGAACACGAAGCACAGGATCGCGTACACGCAGATGCGGCTCGCGGCGAGGAGCGCGGCCCAGTACCACTTCACGGTCCGGGCGTCGCGGACGTACATCCACGCGACGAACACTGACCCGACGGCGAAGACCGCGCCGATGAACACGTACCAGTGCTGCGCGTTCGACTGGCCGAGGGCCGAGAGCTGCGCGACCGCAGCCCCGCCGCCCTTCAGTTGCGAGGCGTCGGCCCGGTAGAACTGCACCAGGGTGACGAGGACCAGCGCCGCGACGGCGAGGATCGCGCCCCACCCGAGCCAGAACTGGGTGCCGTCGGGCTTGGCGTGCGGGTGCGCCTTCGCGCGGTACCGGCCGTACCCGTACCGGGCGACGACCGCCAGCACCGCGACCGCCAGGAGCCACGGCGGAACGGACCCCAGAAGGTCCGTTCGGAACTGGGTGAACGACTCGCCCAGCCGCCGCAGGACGAATTCGCTTTCCTTGATCGGCTCGTTCGTGGGGTTCATCGCGTATTCGTCTCGCGCTGGTGCGTCGTGTGTCGTGTGTCGGCGTCGGTCGCAGCGAGCGGGGGCGTGCGCCCCGGGCTCACCGGCTCACGTCGGCGGGGCCGCGGGCTCGGCCCCTTCGGTCGGGACCACGGTGCGGCCGGCCATCGCGGCGGCGGCGCTCGGGGCGAACATCTCCACCTCGTCGGGCCGGTTGTGGTAGCTCAGCCGCACGGCCATCGCCTGTTCGAAGATCAGGACGCACAGGATGAGCAGGTAGATCCACCGCCCGCTCGACAGGTCCGTCGGCTTCTGCTCCAGGACGCCGAGCCACGCGTCGTCCTCCAGCGAGTGGACCTCCTCGGCCCCCTTCGCGGTGCGGGCGAAGTCGTCGGTGTGGACCCGCTTCAGGTCGCCCTCGTGCTCGGTGTCGAAGTTGAACACGGCCGCGTGGTACTCGGGCTTCTTGCTCGGGGCGCTCGCCGGGTCCGTGTCCCGCTTCAACCGAGTCAGGCCGAACAAGTACACCCCGGGCCGCTTTGAGTCGCCGAAGTTCAGGTGCATCGCGCCGTCCTTCGAATCGAGCACGACCTTCTTGCCCGGCTGCCCCGGGACCGGGTCGCGGATCGGCGGGAGCTTCTGGTTCCCCTTCTCGACGGTCGCGGCGTCGTAGGTCAGGAACGACCACGCCACCTCGGGCTCGTACCGGCCCAGCTCGAACGGCAGGTCGAGGGGCGAGCCGATCGAGCGGTTCTCGTCGGTGCTGCCGCCCGAGAGGTACTTCTGCAACTCGGTCATGACCGCGACCCACCCGGCGAGGCCGGGGCCGAGCGGCCAGTTCGTCCACGGGGCGGACACCGGGATGGTGAACACCGCGACGCGGCCGCTGCCGTACTTGCGGGCGACGTACAGCGGGTCGCCGAACCGGCTGGAGTCGCGGAGCGCCTGCGCCAGCGACTTCGCCTCGGACATCTCGGGCTGGCTCCAGAACTCGCGGAGCAGCGCCTCGCTCGCGTCGCCCTCGCTGATCTGGTCTGAGAGCAGCTTGTCGGCCTCGCGGGCAAGTTCGGTGAGCGGCGGGTTCTCGGGGTCGCCGGCGAGTTCCCGCATCCGGCCCAGGATCGCGTCCACGGTCCCGCGGTACTTCTCGAACTTCGCCTCGCCGTACTTCGCCTTGATCGCCTCGGTGAGCTTCTTGACCCGGGCCTCGAACTCCGAGATCGCCTGGTCGTTCGGCAGGCAGTACAGCTCCTGGATCGAGCGGTCCTCGCGCCACTTGCCGATCCGGGCGACCGGCCAGTGCTGGTCGATGCTGGTGATCATGAACGACAGCTCGACCTTGATGGCGGTGTCCTTGTCCGCGCCGGCCTTGCTCTCGTAGATCCCGCGGAGGGCCGGGTGGCTCTTCGCCGCCGCGTCGCGGAGCAGGATCCGCTTGGCGAGGGTGTCGTCCCGCTTCTTCTTCTGCTCCTTGGTGAGCGGCGGCGTCGGCTCGGGCGGCAGCGGGAACGGCAGGAACCCGTCGCCCTTGCGGTACGCCAGGTTGTTGTAGTTCTCGACGCCGACGTTCGGGCCGAGGAACACGCCGACGCCGCCGCCGTCGACCTTGACGTACCGCTCCAAGTTCGCGACCTGCGACGCGGTCAGGGCCGGGATGTTCACGAGGTAGATGCTGCTGAAGTCGCGCAGGTCGCGCTTGTCGAGGTCGGCCGCCGTGCCGCTGACGACCTCGGTGCCGCTGAGCTTGGTCTCCTCGAACAGGAGCCGGAGCGAGAAGCTGTCGCCGTCCTTGCTGGTCGGCTTGTCCTCGTCGGGCGGACGGGTGACGAGCAGCACCGACAGCTTCTCCTTCACCTCGACGACCGCGTGGCGGACGTTGTCGGCGGCGATCGCGTCGGAGCCGGTGTTGTCGAGCAGTGCGGTGACGACGTTGAACCGGCCGAGCGGGTCCTCGCGGGTGCCGGTCGTCGCGCCCTGGGTGCTGTTGAACGTGACGGTGAACGTCTGGGTCGCCTCCTGCCCGCCGGGGAGCGTGTCGAACCGCACGTTGACGAAGTGGTTCGTGGCCCCGTTGACGAACACGTCGGCCCGCACGTCCTTGAGGTCGGTGCTGCCGTAGTTCCTGACGCGGATGTCGAACTCGACCTCCTTCTCGTAGGCGGTGACCCGGTTCCGCGGCTTGAGTTCGACGATGCCGACGTTGTCGCTGTACGCGGGGGACTTGCGGTCCACCTTGCGGCCCGGGGCCGCGACGTCGATGAGGTGGACCTTCACCCCCTCGTCGGTGAGTTCCTTCACCGCCTGGGTGATGGCCTCGGCGTCGCGGGTCCAGTCGGCGCTCCGCATGTCGGACACGAGGTGGACGACCCGGGCCGTCTCGTTCCCCTTCAGCCCGGCGAACAGCTCCCTGGCCCGCTTCAGGCCGGGGACGACGCTCGCGTGCAGCGGCGACGGCTTCTCGGCCGCGAGGGCCGCCTTCACCGCCTCGATCCCCTGGGTGGTGATCGCGTCGGCAGCCCGGTCCGGGTTGGCGCTCGGGTTGAGCAGGTCGGCCCCGTCGGACATGCGGACGAGCCGGAGCGTCTGCGGGGTGCTGGCCTTCGCGACCGCGGGCAGCAGCTTGTCGGTGACCATCGACTTGGCGCGGGCGAAGGCGTCCTTCCCGCCGGCCGCGGCCGCGCCGGTGTCGCCCATGCTGGGCGTGTCGTCGAGGACGACGACGTGCAGCACCGGCCGCGTCTCCTTGCTGGCCGACGGGTCGCTCCCGAGGAACCGGGCCAGGAGCAGCCCGGCGAGGACCACGAGCAGGACGCGCAGGAGCAACAGCAGGAGCTGTTCGAGGATCTTCTTGCGGCGCATCTTCTTCTGCGCCTTGAGCAAGAACTCCATCGCGGCCCACTGGACCCGCCGGAACCGGATCCGGTTGATCAGGTGGATGATGACCGGCGTGGCCGCCAGCCCGAGGCCGGCCGCCATGACCCACGGGTTCAGGAAAAACGACATCATCGTGGCGAATCTCGGCTGATGAACCGGGGGTCGAAACCCGGGCTATTTTCGGTGACCCATTTGGGATCACGGGAGGCTTCGGACCCCGAAGGGGTCACCTGGAAGAGCCAGGGGTTTCAACCCCTGGCGCCCTTCGTCGCGAGTCACCGACGGACTGGTGCGGCGCGGCTGGACATCCGCTGAAACAGGAACCGCGACAGGACCGCGTCGAGGTAGTCGCTGGTGCGGACCAGGTTGTAGTCGACGCCGATTTTGGTGCACCCGCGGCGGACCTCAACGAGGTACTCCTCGAGCGCCTCCAGGTACCCGTCGCGGAGCGACCGGGGCTCGCACAGCAGGTGCGGCTGCTCCTCGAGCCCCTCGAACTTGGTCATCCCCGAGAACGGGAACGTCAGCTCGTCGTCGTCGAGGACGTGGAACACCATCACGTCGTGCCGCCGGTGCCGGAGCATCTCGAGCCCCTTGAACAGCGGCTCGCGGTCGCACAGGAAGTCGGAGAACACGGCAACGAGCCCGCGGCTCGGCATGCTCTCGGCGACCCGCCGCATGATCTTCATCGGGTCGGTCTTGGCCTTCGGCTTGCTGACGTGGAGCGCCTTGGTGACCGCGTCCATGTGCCGGGCCGAACTGCGGGGCGGGACCACCTCGCGGACGTCGTCGTCGAACGTGATGAGCCCGCACGAGTCCTGCTGCTTGGTGGTCAGGTACGCGAGGCACGCGGCGGCGGTCGCCGCGTAGTCGTACTTGAACAGGGTGCCCCGCCTGCGGTGCTGGTCGGCCCCGTAGAGCATGGACTCGCTGGCGTCCACGACCACGTAGGACCGCAGGTTCGTCTCGGCCTCGTACTGCTTGATGACGAACTTGTCGGACCGGGACCACACCTTCCAGTCGATGCGGCGGAGGTCGTCGCCGGGCATGTACTCGCGGTGCTGCACGAACTCGACGCTCTGCCCGTACACCGGGCTCTTGTGCATGCCGCTGAGGAACCCCTCGACGACGGACCGGGCGCGGAGGTCGAGCTGCGAGATCCGCGCGATGACCTGGGGGTCGAGGTACCGGCGCGGGTCGTCTTCGGGTCGCTTGGCCATGGTGTGTCGGTGCCGGCGCGGTGGTATGGTGTCGGGTCGGAGCCCCGGGACCGCGGTCCCGGGACCTCGGGCGTCACGACGCGAAGATCTTCTTGAACCGGTCGTCGCCGGTGAGCGCGCCCTCCTTGTCGGGCGTCTCCTCGAGGATCTTCTTGACGACCGTGTCGGTGCTCACGCCCTCGGACGCGGCGGTGAAGTTGCACAGGATGCGGTGCCGCAGGACCGGGAACGCGAGCGCCCGGATGTCCTCGGTGGTGACGTGCGACCGCCCGTACAGCAGCGCCCGGGCCTTGCCCGCGAGCACCAGGTTCTGCACGGCCCGCGGGCCGGCCCCCCAGCTCAACCAGTCCTTGATGAACTTCGGCACCCCGGGCTCGCCGACCCGGGTCTGCCGCACCAGCGCCAGGCAGTAGTGGATCACGTGGTCGGTCACCGGCACCTTGCGGACGAGCTGCTGGATCTCGATGATCTGCTCGCCGGTGAGCACCGGGGCGATCTCGTCGGCAACCACCCCGGTGGTGCGGCGGGCGATCTCGAACTCCTCCTTGAACGTCGGGTACTTCACGTACACCTTGAACATGAACCGGTCCTGCTGCGCCTCGGGCAGCGGGTACGTGCCCTCCTGCTCGATCGGGTTCTGGGTGGCGAGCACGAAGAACGGGTTCTGGAGTTTGTGGCGGACCCGGCCGACCGACACCTGCCGCTCCTGCATGGCCTCGAGGAGCGCGGCCTGGGTGCGGGGCGGGGTCCGGTTGATCTCGTCGGCCAGCACCATGTTCGAGAACAGCGGCCCCGGGCGGAACAGCAGCTCGAACGAGCCGGTGGCCGGGTTCTTCTCGATGAAGTCGGTGCCGGTGATGTCGGCCGGCATCAGGTCGGGGGTGAACTGGATGCGGCTGAAGTCGAGCGACAGGCACCGGGCCAGGGTGCTGATCATGAGCGTCTTCGCCAGCCCGGGCACGCCCTCGAGCATGCAGTGGCCCTTGGCGAACAGGCCGATGAGCAGCTCCTCGATGACCTGGTCCTGGCCCACGATGACCCGGTTGAGTTGCTGCTTGATGCTGTCGAACGCGCCCTTGAGCTTCTGGATCGCGTGGAGGTCGGCGTCGCCCATGTTGCCTTGCGTGCTCATCGTCGCTCTGCTCACTGGGTGTGGGGGTCGGGTCGTCGGTCGTCGATCGTCGATCTTCGGTCGCCCGGGTCTTGGAACGTTCCCGCCCGGGAACGCGAACCGGCGGGCGGGGTCGCGTCGCCCCGCCCGCCGGCCGCCGCGGGTCGCTAGCGCTGGTAGATGGGGAGGATGCCCTTCTCCAGTTGGAGGATCGTCAGGTTCACGGCCGTCGCGAACACCGGGCCGACGTACCCGCCGGTCCACCCGCCGGTGCCCTTGTCCTGCTGGTCCATGATGTACGGGTACATCGCGTCCTTGTACTTGGTCCACGTCAGCCACGTGGCCTTCTCCTCCTTGTCGAACATTTGGCCGTACCGCTCGTCGCCGAGGACGTACACGAACTGGGCGTAGTAGTAGCTCTGGTACTCGTCGTGCGCGATCCGCCCTTTGGCGACGGGGATGTTGTCGCGGCAGAACTTGATCCACCGCTTGGCCAGCTCGCCCTTGTACTGGCCGGCGCTGAACGAACACGCGACCGCGGCCGCGGTGAGCGGCGGGCGGCCCTGGCCCTTCTGCGCGTTGCCGTTGCCGCCGGCCCACGAGTAGATCACCCCGCCGTCGGGGGTCGTGCAGGCCTCCAGGTAGTCGGTGGCCTTCTGGATCACCTCCTTGGGCACCTGGATGCCGGCGTTGCGGGCCGCACGGAGCGCCTGGAGCTGCGTGATCGTGACCGAGCCCTCGTCGAAGTTGTTCCCGTCGGCGGCGCTCACGTACCCCCACCCGCCGACGTCCACTTCCTTGCCCTCGGGCTTGCGGTACTTCTTGAGCGTCTGGGCCTTGCCGATGAACTCGACGGCCTTCTTGAGGCACTTCTCGAGTTTCTCGCGCTGGTCCTTGTCCTCCTCCTCGCCGTAGGCGCTGGCGAGGAACATGGTGCCGAACCCGTGGCCGTACATGTACCGAGTGGCCTCGGTCGGGTTGCGGACGTCGCCGAGGAGCCCGTTGGGCTGCTGCCGGTTCGGGGCCAGGAACCACTCGACCGCCTTCTTCACCTGATCCGAGTACTTGCCCTCCTTGAGGGTGCTGCCCTCCATCAGGAAGCACATGCCCGCGAGGGCGGTCATGCTCGTGGGGTACTGGCCGCCCTGTGCCTCCCAGTGGCCGTCCTGGGCCTGGAGCTTCTTGAGGTACTCCAGCCCCTTCTCGATCGACTCCTCCACCCGCTTCTTCGTGTCGTCCTTCTTCTCCTGGGCGTGGGCCACGGGCGCGGACGCGGGAACGGCGGCGACCGCGCCAACGGCAGCGACGGCGGTCGCGAGCAGCCAGTTGCAACGCATGGTACGCTCCGCGGTTCTCCCCGCTCAGGCGGGGGTGGGGATGGGTGAAGGACGAGCCACGGGTGGGAAACTAACACCCACAATCCGGTGGGGCCGGGGTCGGGGAGGAAATGTGGAGTGCGGAGTTCGGAACGCGGAACGTCGGGCGGATGCACGAACAGCGTCGCTCTCCGTTCTCCGCCCTTCGGTTTCCACATTCCGCATTCCGCGTTCCGAACTCCGCACTCGCCCCGTCACGACTTCGGTGCGTCGTCAGGCTTGATCTCGATGCGAATGTCGAACCGGTTCAGGTCGATCGTCCCGTTCTTCAGGTTCACGTTCAGGTTGTGGAAGAAGTTCCCGTTGTTCGCCACCGGCTTCTCGAAGATCAGCTTGCCGCGGGCCTTCTCGATGATCACCACCTGGTACAGTTGCTGGTTGTTGTCGACCCGCTGGACCGGGCCGGCGGCGATGATGACCGGCAGCTCGGCGAACTGCTCCAGGATGAGCATCTGGTTCTCGAACAGCCCGTTGCCGTAGGACCACAGGCGGCGGCCGGTGGCCCGGTCGAATGCGTACAGGGGGCCGTTGACGGGGACCGTGCGGAGCGTGTTGTTGTACATCGGCACGCGGCGGGTGTTGTTCGTGGCCGGCAGGGCCGGGTCGCGGTCGAGGACCAGGTAGAACCGGTCGGCGTCGGCGAACAGTTGGGCGTCGCGGGCCGGCTTCAGGTCGGTCTCGATGTTCTTGTCGTCGATCCGGAGCGTGGCGGCGACCCTCCCGGTCGCGACCTCGATGACCTCGGCCTCGCCGTTGGGGCGGACGTACCCGGCCCACTCCCCGGTCGTCGACTTGATCGGCACGGCCTTCGGGTCGTAGGTCTTCGCCCACACGTCCTTGCCCGTGGCCAGGTCGTAGAGCCGCAGGGTGCGGGGCTGGTCGCCGGTCCCCTCGCTCAGCAGGGCCGTGTGGCCGTGCAGGTGGAACGTGCGGGCGGCGGCCAGCACCCGGCCCGAGTCCGGGCTGCCGTCCACGACCATGCCGTCGGTGGCCCGGAGCAGCTTGACCGACACCGGCTTCTTGGCGGCGTCGGTCTCGACGACGGTGAGGTACCGGGCGTCGCCGTAGAGCATCGTCCGCTCGGGGAGGTTGCGGCGGGTCCACAGCACGCGGCGGGTCTGGGGCTCGACGACCTCGATCCCGTCGCGGGTGAGCAGGGCGCAGTACCCGGGCTGGAGGACGGCGGCCCGGCCGAACGTCAGGAAGTACCCCTCGGCGTACTTGATCGTCACCTCGCCGTCGGGGCCGGGGTTCTGGATCTGCGGGTTGACGACGACCCCCGGGGTCGGGTCGCCGAGCAGGTTCTTCTGCCACCGCTCCTTCTTCTCGGCGAGGTCCAGGCAGTACACCCACGTCCCGAGTTGCACCAGGACGAGCTGCCCGCTGCCCTGGACGTACTTCGAGAACGGGAAGCTCCCGGGGTTGTAGATCTGCGGCGGGGTGAACCCGCCGAACCGGGCCTTCTCGGCCCCGGTGGTGCGGTCGAACGCCTTGAGGGTCCAGGTCCCGTTCTGCGACGAGTACTGGTCCATGGTGAACCGGTACCGCTTGTACATCGGGTACAGGTCGCCGCCCGGCTCGACCTCGAACTGGCCGTTGTTGTTGGCGGCGGGCGACGGCGGGGCCTGCTCGGCCTTGACCCGGGTCGGGAGCGGGTACCGGCTCGGCTCGAGGTACGGGAGGAGCCGCTTGTCGGTCAGCAGGCTCCGCATGAAGTCGGCCCCGGTCTTGCCGTCGCGGACGACCACGTCGGGGTAGTCCTTGCCGAGCTGGAGGTACAGGCCGACGGCGTCCTCCATGAGGCGGTTCATGACCATGAGCCGGGCGAGCGCCTCGGTGGCGCGGGCGCGGACGACCGGGTCGTCGGCGGTGGCCCGGAGCTGCGACAGGTGCGTCTGGGCCTCGCGGAGCTCGGCCTCGTTCTTGGTCTGGATCAGCTTGTCGGCGAGGAGGAACTGGGCCTCGGCCCCGGCCTGGAAGAACGGGCCGAACACGGCGACGAACTCGCGGAGCTTCTTGAGGTCGGTCCCGCCCTTGACGTCGGCCCACTCCCTGCCGACCCGGTCCTCGAGCGACTTCCGGGCCTCGGGGGTGTTCGCCTTGCGGATCATCGACTCGATCCGGCCCCGGGCCCACACGTCGGGCCGCATCCGGACGTTCGGCTCGTCGGGCATGTCGAGGAGCGTCTTGCCCTCGCCGAGGTTGGCCAGCGCCAGGTACTTGTCGAACGCCTCGCCGAGCCGCCCCTGGCCCTCGCGGCCGCGGGCCAGCAGGTACAGCGACAGCCGGCGGCGGCGCTCGGTCTCGTCGCGCCGCTTCTGCTTCTCGACCGGGTCGAGTTCGTCGTCCACGGGCACCTCGCACAGCGCCTCGTACTCGGCGAGGTACGCCTCGCCGGCCGCGAAGTCGTTGCGGATCAGCTCGGTGTACACGAGGTACAGCTTCTCGCGGAGCAGCGGCTGCTTCTCGACCGGCAGGTTGTTCTTCTGGGCCTCCTTGAAGTCGGCGATGGCGTCGCGGAGCTTGCCGTCGTCCAGGAGCAGCTCGCCGCGGGCCAGCAGGCCGACCGGGTCCCTCGGGTTGGCCGCGAGCAGCTTGTTCATCTCGGCCTTCTTCTGCTCCAACTGCGGGTAGCAGGCGAGTTCCCAGGCCGACTGCGCGAACACCATGCCGTCCTGGAACACGAGGTTCCCGATGCCGAACTTGGACAGCTCGGCGTTGTCGTTCCGCTTGCGGGCGGCGGTCTTGGACACGACCTGCCCGGTCTCGACGTTAACGGCCCAGATCTCGGCCGGGGGGACGCTGTCGCGGCCGGCGTTCTCCTGGCGGACCGGGAGGTAGTACACGCCCTTGCCGCCGACCCCGTGGCCGGTCGGGGTGGCGACGCTGACCCCGGCGAACGCGACCTTGGGCTCCTGCTTGTCGCTCTCGCCGGTCAGGTGGTACGCGCGGACCTGGTTGGTCCCGACGACGAGGACGCGGTCGTTGACGACGCTGGCGTACAGGTCGTCGCCGCCGCGGGGGGTCGTCCACAGCACCTTGCCGGACCGCAGGTCGAGGCACTCGAGCTTGTCCGAGTCGTAGGCGGTGAGGACCACGCGGCCGTTCGAGACGATCGGCCCGCCGGCCCGCCACCGGTCCGGCTTGAGCTGCTGCGGCATGACGGGCCGGCCGGTCTGGTCGAACTGCGGGCGGGTCGGCCGGGCGTTCGGGTCGAGGAGCTTGTAGGCGTGCGCCCACAGGAGGCTGCGGGACATCGAGTCCACGGCGACGATCGCGCCCGAGTTGGTCGGGCACAGGATGATGCCGTCGCCGGCCGCGAGGACGGCCCCCTGGTACCGGCGGATCGAGTCCTGCGGGAGGTTGTTGCTCGGGCGGCCGAGCTTCTGGGTCCACAGGAGGGCCGGCACCTTCACGTTCGGGCGGCCGGGGACGGCGACGAGCACCCGCGGGTCGAGGCAGATGAGCCGCATGACGCCGGCCTGCTCGGCGAGGACGTACAGCTTGCCGTCGAGCGGCAGCGGGGTGCTGAGGAAGATGGCGTCGAGGCACAGTTGGAACGCGCTGGTGGCCTTGTCGGCCTCGTCCTCGTTGAGGCGGTTGGGCAGCGGCGGCGCGCCCTCGGGAACGCGGACCCGGCCCAGTTCCCACTTCACGCTCCCGGTCCGCATGTCGACGGCCGCGAGGCGGCCGGCGCGGACGGCGTCGGCCAGTTCGCCGCTCTGCTTGTACTGCGGCCCCTGCTGGATCCCGAAGTTCGGGTCGTTGTACACCGGGGGCGGGGGGATCGCGACGTCGTCGATGAAGTACACGTTCTGGCCGTCGTGGGCGAGCCCGCCGATCAGCGGGTTCTCGTACAGCACGCTGGTGACGCCGGCCTGGGCGTAGGTCGTCCACCAGTCCTGCACGTTCTTCCGCATGTCGATTTCTTCGGTGTCGCCCGTCGAGAGCATCTGGTGCGCGCCGAACGTGGTGCGGGACACCCACCGAACGTCCCCGGCCCGGACCACGCGGCCGCCGGCGGCCTGGTCGTGGGTCGCGACGCCGAACACGCCGTTGTAGGTCCGGAAGATGACCATGTCGGGCGTGGTGATCGGGAAGAACGCCGGCAGCGGGACGCCCTTGGACACCTTGCCGTCGCGGGCGAACAGCCGCTCCAGTTCGGTCTTGATCCAGGTGTTGGCCTCGTCGTCGCCGGTGTAGAACATCGTGGTCCGGAACGTCGGGTCGAGGAACGGCGGGCCGCCGTCGATCGTGGCCGACCGCTGGGCGTTGCCGCCCTTCACCGCCCACTCGCCGACGGTCGTGGTGACCCGCAGCAGTTCGAGCGGCCGGTCGATCTCGGCCCGGAGCTTCTCGAACGGGTACGTCTGCCGGCCGAGGACCAGGCCGGTCTTCTCGGTCGCCTTCTGGAGCAACTCGGTGGCCCGCTTGAGCAGCGCCGCGTGCCGCGGGTCGCCGCCCCGCTTCAGCGCGAGGGCCGCCTTGAACAGGGTCCGGGGGGTGAGGAACTCATCGGCCCCGAGGCGGGCGAAGAGGCGCTCGAACGCCTGGGCCGCTTCGAGGTAGTTGCCCCGCTCCAGGTACAGGCTGGCGAGCAGCACCGTGGCCTCGCCGCCGGCCTTGGTGTGAAAGAACCGCTGCGACACCTCGGCGAGCATCGGCACGTCGTAGTTCGCCTTGATCGCCTCGTCGAGTTGGGCCGACGCGGTCGCGCCGTAGGTCTGCTGGTAGAACTGCAGCCCCTCCTTGGGGAACGCGGCGATGATCCGGTTCGCCTCGGTCTTCACGCTGATCCGGTGGAGCTTCTTCTCCGCGTTGACGACGTAGTAGGTGTTGAAGAACGAGTCGCTGCGGGACTCCAGGATGTTCTGGAGGAACCCGCACACGGTGTTCCAGGGCACCTCCTTGAACTCCAGGTACGCCCGCGCGCCTTCGAGCTGGTTCTTGGCGTCGCGGTCGTAGGGGAACGAGAACGGGATGTTCTCGTCCTCGGGCGGGCGGTCGTCCTTCTTGTCGTCCTTCTTGTCCTTGCCGCCGGGGGGCACGGGTTGAGCGACGCCGATGCCGCCGGCCACTTTCTGGCCCCAGGCGCTGCCGCTCATGCCGATCACGGCGGCGAACGACGCGAGCAGGAACCCGGCGAAAGCCACCCGGAGTTTGAAGCGCGGCATATCAGGGTCCGTTGCGGGGTCGGGCGGAGGAGGGACCGCGGAGGCTGACACGGTGAATTTTGCCAGTCGGGGTGTTGGCCCACAAGGACAAATCCGGGACCGGGTTACACGCGGCGGTACGGCCGCACCACCGGAAACCCACCGACTCATTGAGAGAAGACGGACCAGCGTGCCGACACTAACAGCGGCCGCGCGAATTTCACCCCCTGCACTAATCCCCACGCCACACCTCACTACGCCCTCGCGATTCGCAAGAATTGCTCTCGAAGTGGTACCCGGTGCTGTGTTACACTTGTTTGTCGGCTGATTTTCGCTCATATCAGTTCGCCCCATTTCAGTGCCCCGGGGTAGCCCCTGCGTGAGCGATTCATCCTCATGCTCTCCCTGAGGCTCCCATGCGCCCCTTTTGCCCCCCCAGCCGGCACCGCGCGTTCACGCTCATCGAGTTGCTGGTCGTCATCGCCATCATCGCGATCCTGATCGGCCTGCTTCTCCCCGCCGTGCAGAAGGTCCGCGAGGCCGCCGCCCGGACCAAGTGCGCCAACAACTTCAGGCAGATCGGCCTCGCCCTCCACTCCCACCACCACGCCCGGGGCGGGTTCCCGGCCGGGGCCCAGGTTGACACCTCCAAGCACTGCACGGGGGGCGACTGCCGCGGCAACGGGATGTTCACCGCGATCCTCCCGTACATCGAGCAAGGTGTGGTCGCCGGGAAGTATGCCCCCGACCTCGGTTGGGCTGGGAACTACTCGGCGCTCGGCGGGTTGGTGATGCCCCTCTACACCTGCCCGAGCAACGCGAAGTGGGGCGAGTTCCCGAACCGCCGCGACTACTTCGGCGTGGCCGGGGGGAAGGCCCGGGTCAGCCACGGGTGGCGGGGCGACGTGTACACCGACGGCATGTTCACCGTGAACCTGCCGATCAAGCTGACCGACGTGACGGACGGGACGAGTTCCACGCTCGCCGTCGGCGAGAGCTACCACGCCACGAAGTGGGGGCTCGGGCCGGGGTACAATGACGGCACCAGGGGCGGCCCGGTCGGGTGGCTCTCCGGCACGGCGTGCTTGAAGCCCGACTGCGCGACCGCGAACCTGTCGTACGACCGCGAGTTGCGGAACACGACATTCTCGATCAACACGGTGGTCCCCGTCATCGCCGACGACCAGCAGAACGACCTCCCGTTCGGGAGCTTCCACTTCGGCGGCTCGCAGTTCCTGTTCGGCGACGGCCACGTCAAGTTCCTCACCCAGTCGACCGCCCTCCAGACGCTCCGCGATCTGGCCAGTTACGCCGGTCGCGAAACTCCGGACCCGAACGCGTACTGAGGGAGCCGACCGTGCGATCGAACGCATTCGTCCTGGTCGCCGCGCTCGCGGCGGCCGGGTGCGGCGGGGAGAAACTCGGCCGGGTGACCGGGACCGTGACCGCGGGCGGCAAGCCCGTGACCAGCGGCACCGTCCAGTTCATCCCGGTCGCCGGGAAGGCCGCGGTCGCGTCGATCATGCCCGACGGGACCTACTCGCTGACCACCTACGCCCCGGCCGACGGCGCGCTCGTCGGCACCCACAAGGTCGTGATCCATTCGACCCGCGTCGGGGGCGGCAAGCTGGTCGAGGCGAAGTCGATCGACGAGGAGATCAAGCTGGCCAAGAACGACTCCGGGAAGATCCTCGTCCCCGGAAAGGTCGAGTGGGTCGTCCCCGAGCGGTACTCGGCACCGGCATCAACCGACCTGACCGCGACCGTCGCCCCCGGGGAACAGACGATCAACTTCGACGTCCCGGCGAAGTGACCGGCCCGCACGGGGACGGTGCCAAGCCCCATCGCCGTCGCCGGTTCGACCCCGAATTGGCGCTCGCCTTCCACGAAGTCGCGTGTTACGCTTCACCCAGCACCCGCAACGGGTGTCCCGCCACCGCTCCCTCCTCCCGCCCGAGGGCTTCTCATGCCCGCCCGCACCTGCCACGACTTCCGCACGTCCCTGTCCCGCACCGACCGCCGCAGTTTCGTGAAGGCCGGCATCCTCGGCACCGCGGGGCTGTCGCTGGGCGGGCTACTGCGTGCCCAGGACCACGGGGATAAACCCCGCGGGTCGCTGGGCAGCGTCAACAACGTCATCATCCTGTGGATGCGGGGCGGGCCGAGCCACCACGACATGTGGGACCCGAAGCCCGACGCGCCGGTCGAGGTCCGCGGCGAGTTCGGGGTGATGAACACGAGCGTGCCCGGCATCCGGCTCTCGGACATGATGCCGCTGTCCGCGAAGATGATGCACAAGTGGTCGATCGTTCGCAGCCTGCACCACCATGACGCGGGGCACTCGGCGGGCGACCAGATCTGCTTCACCGGGTACAACCCCGGTCCGGACCCGAGCGAGAACATCTACCCGAGCGTCGGCAGCGTCGTCTCGAAGCAACTCGGGCACCTGAACCCGTCCATGCCGCCCTACGTGATGATCCCGCGGATGAACCCGGGGACCGGCTCGGCGTACCTCGGCGTCGCGCACAAGCCGTTCGAGACGCAGGCCGACCCGGCCACCGTCGGGCCGTTCAAGCTGCCGAACTTCCAGCTCGCGTCGGGCGTGACGCTCGACCAGGTCGGCGACCGCAAGACGCTGCTCCGCGACTTCGACACGATGCGCCGCGACGCCGACCGCACCGGGCAGGTCGAGGCGGCCGACAAGTTCCAGGCGAAGGCGTGGGAGATCCTCACGTCCGAGGCGGCCCGCGACGCCTTCGACCTCGACAAGGAGCCGATGAAGCTCCGCGAGCGGTACGGGTTCCGGCCGTCCTACGACCCGAAGGCGGCGAACCGGTGCGGCGCGCCGAACTGGGCGCAGCGTATGATCCTGGCCCGGCGGCTCGTCGAGGCCGGCGTGCGGCTGGTCACGGTCGACTGCCGCTGGTGGGACACGCACGTGAAGGGGTTCGAGTCGCTCCGCGACGGGTTCCTGCCGCGGTGGGACCAGGCGTTCACGGCGCTGATCGACGACCTCGACGCCCGCGGGCTGCTGGAGACGACGCTGGTGCTGGCGTGGGGCGAGTTCGGCCGCACCCCGAAGGTGAACAACGACGCGGGCCGCGACCACTACCCGAATGTCTTTAGCGGCGTGCTGGCGGGCGGGCCGGTCAAGGGCGGCCGCGTGGTCGGCGAGTCGGACGCCCTCGGCGCGTTCCCGAAGACCAACCCGAAGACCCCCCAAGACGTCCTCGCGACCGTGTACAAGCACCTCGGCGTGGACACCGAAGCGAGCTACACGAGCAACGGCCGGCCCATCGCGGTCCTCCCGAGCGGCCGACCGATCGAGGAGCTGTTTTGAATCAAGATTGGCCGCAAGAAAGCACAAAAGTCACAAAAGAAGAGCGATGACATGAAGCCCTGGAACACCGTGTTCGACTTGTGCGACATCGTGCGCCAGACCGGGTTCGAGATTCACGAGTACCTGTGCAACGGGCACCTGGAGAAGGTGTACGAGAACGCAATGGTCCACCGCCTCCGGAAGCAGGGCATCAACGTCGTCCCGCAGCACCCGCTCGCGGTGTACGACGAGGACGGAACTGTTCTCGGGGAGTTCTTTGCCGACATGTTCGTGGAGAACATCCTGATCGTCGAACTGAAGGCCGTCCGCGGCGTCGTTGACGAGCACACGGCTCAACTCCTCGGCTACCTCCGGTGTTCGCGGATGGAGCACGGGTTGCTCATCAACTTTGGCGCTCCGCGGTACTTCATCAAGAAGTACATCCTCGGTGACTCCCTGCGTTGATCGCAACTGGTCTTCTTTTGTGACTTTTGTGCTTTTTTGCGGCCAATCTGCCTCTCGTCTTCAACTCGTTCGCTGGCCGAACACCGCTCCCGCCCGGTCGCGGCCCGACTCCGTCAGCTTCAGCAAGTCCCCCGAGCGCGTGACGAGGCCACTCGCCGTCGCACGAGCCACTACCGTCGCCACGCGGGCCGGGGGCCAGTCGAGGTGCGTGTACAGTTCGTCGAGCCGAGCCTCGGACGCCTCCGCGGGCGTGCCCTCGTGCTGGTACAGGTGAACCGCGAGCATCGTCACCTCGAACGCCCGCCGGTTCGCGAACCGCTTGAACAGCAACGCCACCTGCCCCCGCCCCGGCGCGAACAGGAACACCAGCCCGAACAGCAGCCCGAGCGCCACGGCCACGGTGCCGGAGGTGTTCGCGTCCACGCGGTCCGCCACGAACACCCCGACGGCCGCACCGAGTGCGCCGATCAGAGCCGCGAGGAGCAACATCACGCCGAGGCGGTCCGTGAGCAGGAACGCGGCCGCGGCCGGCACCACGAAGAACCCGACCACCAGCACCGGCCCCACTGCGTCGAACGCGACCACCGCGGTCAGCGACACGACCGCCATCAGGCCGTAGTGGATGAGCGCGGGGCGGAACCCGAGGCTCGCGGCGAGCGCCGGGTCGAACGTGCTGAGCTTCAGTTCCTTGAACAGCACGACCACGAGCGCCACATTCATCAGTAGCACCGCCCCCATCACCCACACCGGCGCGACGACCGTTCCGAAGATCGGGAACCGCGGGACCGTGGCGAGGTCGGGCTGCCCCAGAAGGACGCGGTCGATGTCGAGGTGCGCGCTGCGGAGGTGCGAGACGGACACGAGCACGACGCCGAGCGCGAACAGCGCCGGGAACACGAGGCCGATCGCGGCGTCGGCCTTCACGAGCTTGGTGCGCTGGAGCGCTTCGACCAGTGCGACCGTGAGCAGGCCGGTGAGCGCCGCCCCGACCAGGAGCCACGGCGAGTCGGCGTCGCGGACGACGAAGTACGCCAGGACGATGCCGAGGAGCAGGACGTGGCCGATGGCGTCGGAGACGAGCGCCATTCGCCGCAGCACGAGGAACACCCCCGGCAGGGCGCACGCCGCCGCGACGACCGCCAGCACGAGGATCAGGTTGACGAGTTCAGGCACGGGAGCGGCCCGAAAGTCAGCACGGGTCGGACACTTGAGGTGACGGTACGCACTCGGCCCCGGTTGGGGAGCCGGATTCGGGCGAAAATTCTTGCACGATTCGGGAACCGTGCGAAACTTCGGTGCGTCGCGGCGGTTTGATGCTGTGACTTCCGGTGCGGTCCCGGGCTGCCACCCCGACCGCACCTCCCGCCCAGTCGAACGCACGCCACCCGGGGGCTCCTCCCCACCCGCCGAACCGACCCGAGCGCTGCCATGCTCCCCACGCGCTTTCTGTTCGCACTTGTTGTTTGCGTGGCCACCCCCGTCGCGGCGTCGGCGCAGGTCGCGCTGCCCACCGGCGGCACGCTGCCGGCCGTGGACTTCGAGCGGCACGTCATGGGGCTGCTGTCGAAGGTCGGGTGCAACTCGGGGAGCTGCCACGGGTCGTTCCAGGGCAAGGGCGGGTTCCGCCTGAGCCTGTTCGGGTACGAGCCGGGGATCGACTTCGCCGGCCTGACCCGCGACAACCTCGGCCGCCGCATCACCGCCGTGAAGCCCGACGAGTCGCTGCTGCTCCTTAAGGCGACCGGCCAAGCCGCCCACGACGGCGGGATGCGGTTCGGCAGGGACTCGTGGGTGTACGGCGTGTTCCGCGAGTGGGTGCGGGCCGGGGCGAAGTGGACCCCCGGCAGCGGCGCGATCGAGAAGCTCGAAGTGACCCCGAAGGACTTCGCGCTGCTCGCCAACGACAAGCCGCTCCAGGTGAAGGTGACCGCGACGTTCACCGACGGCACGACCGAAGACATCACCCCGTTCTGCGACTTCCGCATCACCGACGACGCGATCGCGGCCCTGTCGCCGCTCGGCCAGCTCACCCCGCGGCAGCCCGGCGACGCCGGCCTCACGGTCCTGTACCGCGGGAGCATCCGTGCGATCCGCGTGCTGGTGCCGACGCCGCCACAGCGCGGCGGGTACCCGAAGGTGCCCGAGGTCAACTACGTCGATGCGGAGGTGTTCGCCAAGCTGAAGATGCTCAACGTCGTGCCGTCCGGCCTCGCCGGCGACGCCACGTTCCTCCGCCGCGTCACCATCGACACGATCGGCCAACTCCCGACGCCCGAGGAACTCCGCGAGTTCCTGGCCGACAAGGACCCGAAGAAGCGCGAGAGGGCCATCGATCGGCTCCTCGCGCACCCGCTGCACGCGGCCGTGTGGGCGACGAAGCTGTCCGACGTGACCGGCAACAACACGCAGGCGCTGGAGCAGCCGCAGCCGACGCAGCCGCGGCGGTCGCAGATGTGGCACGACTGGCTCCGCAAGCGAATCGCCGACAACGTGCCGTACGACCAGGTGGTCCGCGACATCGTGACCGCGACCAGCCGCGACGGCCGCGCCCCCGCCGAGTGGCTGGAGGACGCCAAGAAGATCGACGCGCAGTCCGAGAAGAGCTTCGCGACCGACTACCCGGAGAAGAAGACCCTCGACCTGTTCTGGCGGCGGCAGGCGCAGGTGCCGATCGAGCAGTGGGGCGAGAAGGTCGCGGTCGCGTTCCTCGGCGTGCGGCTCGAGTGCGCCCAGTGCCACAAGCACCCCACCGACCGCTGGACCCAGGACGAGTACTGGGCGTTCGCGAACCTGTTCTCGCAGGTCACGTTCAACAACACCCAGTTCAGCACGCCGGACCTGAAGAAGCTCGCCGACGAGGAGAACAAGCTCCGCAAGGAGAACGCCCCGAAGGCGAACAACAACAACGTGCTTCTGGTCCGCGAGCTGTTCGTCTCACCAACGGCCCGCGGGGCGCGGCCGAACCCGGCGACCGGGCGCGCCCCGACGCCGAAAGCGCTCGGCGGCCCCGAGATCCCCGTGAAGCCCGGCGAGGACGCCCGCGTCAAGCTCGCCGAGTGGATGACCGCCCCGGAGAACCCGTTCTTCGCGAAGAGCTTCGTGAACCGCGTCTGGGCGCACTACTTCGGCATCGGGCTCGTCAACCCCGTGGACGACTTCTCGCTCGCGAACCCGCCGACCAACGCCCGGCTCCTCGACGCGCTGGCCGCGGCGTTCGTGAAGAGCAACTATGACGTCCGCAAGCTGGAGAAGGACGTGCTGATGAGCCGCACGTACCAGCTCGATTTCGCGACCAACCCGACGAACGCCTTCGACAAGAACAACTTCTCGCACGCCTACGTCCGCCCGATGATGGCCGAGCAGGTCGTGGACGTACTGAACGCGGCGCTCGGCGTGAGCGAGACGTACACCGGGCCGGACGAGCCGCTGGTCGGCAAGAAGATCGTCGAGGTCGGGTCGAGCCGGGTGCAGAACCCGAACCTCGCGTACGCGCTGCGGATCTTCGGCCGCCCGCCCCGCACCACCGCGTGCGACTGCGAGCGGGCCGCGGAGCCCGCCCTGCCCCAGACCCTGTTCCGCATGACCGACGCGAGCATCCTCGCGAAGTTCACCGACAAGAAGGGCCGGGTCGCGGCGCTGGCCGCGTCCAAACTCGCGCCCGACGAACTGGCCGACGAACTGTTCCTCGCCACGCTGTCGCGGCTCCCGACCGCCGAGCAGCGGGCCGACGCCGCCGAGGCGATCAGGACCGCGAAGACCCGCGCCGACGGCATCACCGACGTGATGTGGGCGCTCGTGAACACCCGCGAGTTCATCCTGAACCACTGACCCCCTGCTTTCGAGCCACGGGGTTCACCCCCGTGGTGCGGAGCAGGCCACCACGGGGGTGAACCCCGTGGCTCGAC
>NZ_JBHYGG010000268.1:0-44634 GCF_051859125.1 Gemmata sp. | reverse complement strand
TCGGGGGCTCAATGCTTTCAGTCCCGGAGGGACGACAGTGCGTAGCCCAGGGTGCAAACCCTGGGTCTTGGCGCCAACCCTGGGTCTTGGTGCCAACCCGGCGTCCTGAGTCCCGTCTGGCCTTCCCCGTTGCGCGGCGAATCTGGTATCACTCGGGCGGCCGCCCGCCCGCCAGGAGTTCGCCGCATGGCCCGATTCGCCGCCGCGCTCGTCGCGCTCGTGTCCGTGACCGCCCCGGCGACCGCCTGCACGTTCTGTGCGGGCGAACTCCGCGCGAAGCAGACCCTCCGGATGCACTATGCCGCAGCGAAGGCCGTGCTGCATGGTCAGCTCAAGAACCCGCGGTTCGACCCGAAGACCGACGACGGGTTCACCGACCTCCAGATCGCCGCCGCGCTCAAGGACGACCCGGCCCGCGGCACGCAAGCGGTCGTCACCCTCCGCAGCTACCTCCCGGTCGTGGGCAGCACCCCGTCCGAGTACCTCGTGTTCTGCGGGGTCGCGAACGGCAAACTCGACCCGACGTTCGGTGTGGCGGCCACGCCCGCGATCGTGGAGTACCTGAAGGCCGCCGCGAAGCTGGACGACACCGACGCCCCGGCGAAGCTCGGGTTCTACTTCAAGCACCTCGACTCCCCAGACGCGACCGTTTCCGCCGATGCGTTCTTCGAGCTGGCCCGCGCCGCCGACGCCGACATCATCCGGGCCGCGAAGGAGTTCGAGCCCGCGAAGCTCCGCAAGTTGCTTGCGAGCCCCGACACACCGGCCGAGCGGCTCGGGATCTTCGCGTTCCTGCTCGGCGTGTCGGGCGGCCCGGCCGACGCCGCGTTCCTGGCCGACCTCCTCAAAACCACCGCTACGGAGCGCACAACCGGCGCGTTCGGCGGGCTGCTCGCGGGGTACATTCTTCTTGCGCCGAAGGACGGCTGGGCGCTCGCCGCCGCGGTCCTCGGCGACGCGAAGCAGTCGTACTCGCTGCGGCTCTCGACCATCGTGACGGTGCGGTTCTTCCAGGCCGCCCGCGGGCGCGAGTGCAGGGCCGACGTGCTGAGGTGCTGCGCCGCGCTGCTGCCCCACGGCGACCTCGCGGACCAGGCCATCGAAGACCTGCGCCGCTGGGGCTACTGGGAACTCACGGCCGACGTGCTGGCGCAGTTCCCGAAGCCGACGCACGCCGCGCCGATCGTCCGCCGGTGCATCGTTCGCTATGCTCTCTGTTGCCCCGACGCGACCGCCAAGCAGTTCGTCGCGGCGCTGCGGCAGACGGACCCGAAGCTCGTGAAGCACGTCGAAGAGATGCTGGAACTCTTCGCCCCCGCGACTCCGCCCAAGAAGAACCCGTGATCCACACCCCGAAGACCGCGATCGAAGTTTCCCTCGACGCCCCCGCGGCCGCGGCCGCCGACTGGCTCGTGGTCGGCGTGTGGGCCGGCGACGCGCCCCTCGTCGGTCCGGCACAGGTCGTTGATGCCGCGACCAACGGACTCATCTCGAAGCTCCGCACGGCCGGCGACGTCACCGGCAAGCACCTCGAGCTCACCCCCGTTCTGACGCCGAGCGGAAGCGCGGCGAAGCGGTTGCTCGTCGTCGGGCTCGGCAAGCAGGACGGCGCGACGCGGTCCACGCTCCACGACGCGGCGGCCGCGGCCGCCCGGCACGTCACCGGCAAGAAGGTCGGCACGCTCGCGTTCGCGGTGCCGTCGCCGGAGTTCACGCTGGCCGCGGGCGTCGGTCTCGCCCAGGGGTGCCAGGGACCGGGGGTCCGCAAGACCACGCCGACGCGCCACGCCCCGGACCGGCTCGTGATCGTCGGCGGCGAGGCGACCGCCCTGCCCCGCGTCCACGCCGAGGCCGAGGGCTTGTGGCTCGCCCGCGAGCTGGTGAACGCGCCGCCGTGCGACCTGTACCCCGAGACGTTCGCGGTCGCCGCCGCCGAGTCCGGCCGGAAGCACGGGTTCGACGTCGAAGTGTGGGACGAGGCGCGCATCGCCGCGGAACGCATGGGCTCGCTGCTCGGCGTCGCCCAGGGCTCCGTGCGGCCGGCGCGTCTCGCGCTCCTGCGGTACACCGGCAACCCCGGCGGCCCGACGCTCGCGCTCGTCGGCAAGGGGGTAACGTTCGACAGCGGCGGGCTCTCACTGAAGCCGACCGACGGCATGGTGGACATGAAGGGCGACATGGCCGGGGCCGCGGCCGTGCTCGGCGGGGTCCAGGCGATCGCCGCCCAGAAGCTCAAGGTGAACGTGCTCGGCGTGCTGGCGCTGGTCGAGAACATGCCGAGCGGCGCGGCTGTGAAGCTGGGCGACGTGCTCACCGCCCGCAACGGCAAGACGATCGAGGTGCTGAACACCGACGCCGAGGGCCGGCTCATCCTCGCCGACGCGCTGTGCTACGCCACCGAGCAGACCGAGTACGTCGTGAACTTCGCGACCCTGACCGGCGCGTGCCTCGTCGCTCTCGGCACCGAGACGTCCGGGCTGATGACGAACAACGACGCCTGGGGCGACCAGGTGGCGGCCGCGATCCGGGCCGCGGGCGAGCGGTCGTGGAAGCTGCCGATGGACGCGAGCTACGACGGGCTCATCAAGAGCAAGGTCGCCGACATGCGGAACACCGGCGGCGGGCGGTGGGGCGGCGCGATCGCCGGCGGCAAGTTCCTGGAGCAGTTCGTGGGCACCGCGAAGTGGGTCCACATGGACATCGCCGGCCCCGCCTGGGCCGACAACGACTCCCCGGCACTCGACAGCGGCGGCACCGGGTGCATGGTGCGGAGCATCGTCGAGCTGGCCCGCGGGTTCGGCGAGCGGCCGGTCTGAAGTGCGTTGCCGGGTGGAGGTTCAGGTGGTTCCCCCTCACCCGCCGCGAAGCGCGGCGACCTCTCCCCCGAGACCGGGGTGAGAGGTGTTGCCCCTGGTTCTGGTGGCACAGGCCTCTGGCTTGTGTTCGCTTGCACCGGCCAGAGGCCTGTGCCACCGGACCAGCGAGCCCCACCTCGCCCCGTTCCTACGGGGCGAGGTCGCGACGAGGCTTTGCGAGTCGCGGGTGAGGGTGGCCACCTGAACTCGCGCCCCCTCACATCAACCCGCCCAACTGCTTGAACTGGTGGGCGTGGCGCGAATCACTTCTTCTTCGGGAACTGCCAGTTTTCGTCGAACAGTCCGGCGGCGACGACCTCGAACGCGGCCGGGTCCTTGGCGGTCGGCGTCGGCTTCACGACGGCCCAGTCGCCCAGCCGCGGGTACAGCTGCGCGTTGGTCCCCTTCAGGTCCGCTTCCTTGAAGGTGTGCCCGCTGTTGATGACGACGTAGCTCTCGTTGCGGGCCAAAGGGTTCGGATAGATGAGCACCGGCACATGCGTCTTCGGGTCGTACTCGACACCGTTGACGACGAGCTTCTCCTTCGTCCAAGTGATCGGCAGCTTCGGCAACGCCTTTGCGATGAGCGGGTTCGTGTCCGGTGTGCCGAACAGGACGAGGTTGCCGGCGTTCGCGAGGGCGAACCCATCAGGCTTCGCGGTCGGCAGCGTGCCGCGGAACCACTTGTCCCAGAGCTGCGCGAACTGCTTCTGGGTCGCGGCCGCCCAGCCGTCATCCGACGGCCCGACGACCGTGAACCGCGACACGAAGGCGTCATCAACCGGCCCATTCTGACCGGCTTCCTTGATGCCGGGGAACGGTGTGGCATCGGGCGGCAACACGTCCATCTCGGTCCACTTTCCGTTCAGCTTCTGAAACACAAGTAACGGCATCTGACTACCGACCTTGATGTCTTGCCCGTCGAGTTTAACCGTCGGTGGCATCGCGTCAGTTACGTTGATGAGAATCAACTTGCGGACATTCTCGGTACGGATGTCAAACACGGTTCCATTCAACGTCGCGTCGATTACTGCCTTTTCGTAAGTCCGCTCCAGCGCCCACACACTGACCCAACCGCCGGTGCGGTAAGCTGGAGTATACGTCACGAACCGCACGCGCTTCGGCCGGGTGTCGCGGCCCTTGTCGGCGTACTTGCGGTATTCGGTCTCGGCCTTGTCCTGCCACGGCTTCGGCATCTGGTGTTCCAGGCCGGGCGCGACCAGGTGCGTGAAGTGGTGCGGCTCTTTGAAGTTCTTCAGCGCGTTTTCGATGTTGTCCGCGGCCTTCTTCTGGCCGTCCTTCTCGCCGCTGTACGCGACGACCGGCACGTTGAAGGCGTTCTCGGCGTAGTCCACCGCGTCGTAGATGCGGAGGCACTTCTCCTGGTAGTCCGGGAGTTCCTTCGGCAGGCTCGCGATGTAGCCGTGCGTGGTGGTGAACCCGGCCCCCGGCCCGATCACGCAAAACCGCGCCGGGTGGTGCAGGCCGATGTGCCACGTCCCGGCCCCGCCCATCGAGAAGCCCCGCAGCACGACGCGGTTCGGATCGACGACGTTCGGGGCCGAACCCTGGAACGCTTCTTGCGCCTCGAACACGTCGCGTTCGCCGGCCCAGCGGAAGGCGTTGTTGCCGCGGCCGTAGACTTCGAGCTGGATGTAGCCGAGGTCTTTCGGAGCGGTGCCCTGGTGCGTCGCGATGAACTTCGCCTCGGTCAGCGAGCCGTCGCGACCGTGCAGGACGATGTCAAGTCGCCATTGCTTCTTGGGGTCTTTTCCGAAGTCGTGAGGTAGAAGCACGGCATACGGTTGAATTGACCCATCCACGTCCGAGCGGTAAGCACGCAAAACCCATTTGCCGGGTGCGTTCCGCCATGTGGCTTCCTTACCCTTTCCCAGGGCAAGGATAAGAGCACGAGCGATTCCGTCATCAAGCGTCGTCAGCGCCCACTTCGCGCTCGCGGCCGCGTACCACTCCTCAAAACGCACGATGTTCTCGGCCGCCTTCAGATAGATTTCGACCTCGATCAGCATGTCGTCGGGGAGCTTCTTTGCCTTCAGTCCGGAAATCATCTTGCGGAGGTAATCGGTCTTCTCAGCGATCTGCTTCAGCGTCGCCTCGTCGGGCTTCGTGGCCTTGGGCGGGTCGAACTTCGGTTGCGTCTTTTTCGGATCGGGTTGCTTGGCGTTCTGGCCGGCGGGCGCGGAGGTCGCGGCGACCACGGACGCGGCGGCGATCAACAAACTGGCAGCGAGGCAGCGCATGGAAACGGCTCCGGGAGTGGGTGGCCTGACGGTACCCGCTCCCGGAGCCGGCGACAAGTTGCGGCCCGCTCTTTGCAGGATCGACCGCGTCGACCGCGTCGGCCACGGGGGGCAGCCATGTTCGGACAGGTCCTGAGCAAATTGCGGAAGTCGATCCGCCGCCGCGGCGCGCTCGGCACCGTGCGGCACGCCGCGGCGCGGCTCGCCCGGCCCCTGCTGGCCCTCGCCCCGGGGCAGCGGCGGATGCGGCGGCTGAAGGCGGAGCGGGACCGCGCGTTCGACGAGCGGTACGGGGTGGACACGGGCGGCGTGATCCCGCTCGACCAGCTCGAGATCGAGGGGACGACGTGGGAGCAGGGCGTCCCGTACTGGGGGATCGACCCGGACGAGTTCGCGCGGCTGCTCGCGGCCCTGCCCGCACGGCCCGAGGAGTTCGCGTTCGTGGACTTCGGCTCGGGAAAGGGGCGGGCGGTGCTCCTGGCCGCGGGGCACCCGTTCCGGAGGATCGTTGGCGTCGAGTTCGCCCCCGAACTCGACCGCGTCGCCCGCGAGAACCTGCGGACCTACCGGGGGGAGGTGAAGTGCCGCGACATCGAACTGGTGTGCGGCGACGCGCTGGAGTTCGACCTGCCCCCGGGACCGGTCGTGTGCTACTTCTACAACCCGTTCGAGGGCGAGATCATGGCGGGCGTCGTGGCCCGGATCACCGCCGCGCACCGGGCCGCGCCCCGAGACGTGTACGTCCTGTACGCCAACCCCCGGCACCGCGAGGTCTGGGACCAGTCGGGGTGCTTCGAGCCGGTGACCGTGACGGGCGAGTTCGCGGTCTACCGTGCGGTCGGCAGCACGCCGCTTGCGTCCGCCGGGGCCACCGGTGGTGGGCGGGCGGCGGTTTCGGCCGGGGGCGTCAACGCACAAGCCCCCGGTTCCCCGGGGGCTTGGTGAGCCCGGCAAGTGCCGGGCGTAGAGTTCAGAGGCCTCGCCCGGATTCGAACCGGGGGTGACGGTTTTGCAAACCGTTGCCTTACCACTTGGCGACGAGGCCCGATCAGCGCGGAGCTGACTGCGGGGCACGGGTGGACGATTCGTGAGGGAAGGAGGCCTCGCCCGGATTCGAACCGGGGTTGACGGTTTTGCAAACCGTTGCCTAGCCTCTTGGCGACGAGGCCCTCACCGAACGGGAATGTTATCGGCAGTACGGAGCCCTGTCAATCACACCGGGTTCACCCGAGTTTCGGCATTTTCGCCCGCAGCGTCTTGCCCAGCTCCGCCATCTGCCGCTTCGCCTCGTCGCGGGCCGGGACGTAGCCGGCCGCGGTCACCTTCCCGGCCCGCAGGTAGTTCAGCACCACCGCCTCGGCCGCCATGAAGCCGACGCACCCCTCGATCACCAGTTCCGCCAGCTCGATCGGGATCGTCGTCACGCCGTTGCGGTCGCCGTGCAGCAGGTCGCCGGGGTTCACCCACACGCCGCCGACCCGCACCGGAACTTCGAGTTCCACGATCTGCGTGTACCCGTGCGAGCACATCGTCCCGGAGGTGAAGCACGGGAACTTGAGCGGCTCGACCTGGTCGAGGTCGCGGCCGGACCCGCTCGTGATGAGGCCGACGCACCCGAACGCCTTGTACGTCGTCGCCATGATCTCGCCGAACGTCGCGGCCACGGGCGGGTCGTCGAGGTCCTGGAACACCACGACTTTCGGGAGCGCGTTCTTCGCGATCAACTCGACCTGGTTGCCCAGACCCATGTACGTGTCGCCGCCGCGGGGCGGCGCGCCGGCCCGGAACGTCGCGGTCGTCGCGAACCCGACCATCGGCGGCAGCGCCGGGTAGCACGCCTGGATGCGGGCGTCCATGTACCCGGCGGTGCGGGGCCGGCACTCGAACAGTTCGAGCACGTTGCAGACGGTCGGCGTGTCGAACTTGCGGAGCTGTTCGAGCACGGACGGCGAGAGGTCGGCGGGCGTCATGGGGCACCAGGGGAGCGGGTTCGGCGAGCCGGGAGCGTGAGCGACCGGAGCAGTTCGAATCTTTTGTATTGCGACCGCATCAAACCAGGAGTATCCTCCACTCATCCGCCAAACTGTTGCTGGTCCGCGCCAGGCTCCGCCCACCCTGCCGGTTACCTACCCGCCTCCTCCCTCACCTTCCTGGGAGCGCCCTGTCATGTTGAACATTCCGTTCGGCCGTACCCGCCTCTGCGACGGCATCTCGCGTCGGAACTTCCTGAAGGTCGGCACCTTCGCGTTCGGGGCCGCCAACCTCACGCTCGCTGACATCATGCGTGCGGAGGCGGCCAACCAACTTCCCGGCGCGCCGCTGCGGAGCAGCCACAAGGCGGTCATCAACATCTTCCTCGGCGGCGGCCCGCCCCACCAGGACATGTGGGACCTGAAGCCGGACGCGCCGAAGGAGATCCGCGGCGAGTTCAACCCGATCAACACCAACGTGACCGGCATCCAGATCGGCGAGACGTTCAAGCGCGTCGCGCGGATGGCCGACAAGTTCGCGTTCATCCGCTCCGTGGTCGGCGCTCGCGGCGGCCACGACGCCTTTCAGTGCACCACCGGCTGGCCGCAGCAGTCGCTGGCCCCGATCGGCGGCCGCCCGAGCCTCGGCAGCGCCGTGATGAAGCTCCAGGGGAACGTGGACCCGAGCGTGCCGCCGTTCATCGGCATGGCCGAGAAGACGCAGCACGGCCCGTGGAGCGACCCCGGCCAGACGGGGTTCCTCGGCAGCACGTTCACCCCGTTCCGCCCGTCCGGCCCGGACATGGCGAACATGACCCTCAACGCCGCCAACCGCGACTGCCTGCCGGAGCGCAAGAAGCTCCTCGCCGGGTTCGACGACCTGAAGCGCGAGATGGACGCGGCCGGCGGCCTCCGCGGGGCCGACGCCAGCACCGCACGCGCGTTCGACGTGCTCACGTCGAGCAAGCTCGTCGAGGCGATGGACCTCTCGAAGGAGAGCCAGAAGACCCGCGAGCGGTACGGCGACGGCAAGCCGTACCAGTTCCAGTTCGACGGCGCGCCGACCGTGAACGAGCACCTGCTCATGGCACGGCGGCTGGTCGAAGCGGGTGCCCGCGTCGTCACGCTGAGCTACGGCCGGTGGGACAGCCACGGCAAGAACTTCGACCTCGTCCGCGACCACGGGGCGAAGCTCGACCAGTGCCTCACGGCGCTCGTGGAAGACCTCGACCTCCGCGGGATGCTCGACGACGTCACGGTGATCGCCTGGGGCGAGTTCGGCCGCACCCCGCAGATCAACGCCGGTGCCGGCCGCGACCACTGGCCGGCGGTGAGCTGCGCGATCCTGGCGGGCGGCGGGATGAGGACCGGTCAGGTGATCGGCAGTACGGACCGCACGGGCGGCGCGGCGAAGGACCGGCCGGTGTCGTTCGGCGACATCTTCGCGACGCTGTACCGCAACCTCGGCCTGAACCCCGAGACGACGGCCATCACCGACCCGACCGGCCGCCCGCAGCACCTCACCGACGGCACCGCCCTCCCGGAACTGATCTGACGCGAGCCGGGCGGCGTCAGTCGGCTGTTCCAGTACCCGATGACAAGCGGCCGGCGTGAGCCGGCTGTTTGAGTTGAGGGAGGGACGCGGATGAGCGACAAAATCCGCCTCATGCGAGGGACATGCGCGAAGCATGGTCAGATCTTATTTCAGGTCGCATCCACTGGTCCGACACGGTGCCCAAGTTGTTGGCGTCCTTACAGTGGGCGCGACACACGCGAGATTCTGGATCATGTCGCCTCTTACGGCGCGGCTGATTGGGAAGCCGCGAGAACGGTCATAGAGCTTCAGACATGCGACACCGCCTTCCGTCGCGAGTGGTCGCCCCGTCGCCACCGGCTCGCGTTCTGTGCGCTTGCACGCATGTACTTCGCCAACTCGCGCCAATACTGGCTGTGGCAGGCGGTTGAGACCGGTGAAGTGTGGGCCGATACAGGTTCTCCACCACTGGACGCGAATGACATCTTTCTTCGGTTGGGCGGCACGACACCTGACAATTTACATGCCGGTGAATGGACTTGGTTGGCGGTTCAATGCGTGAGTGGCGCGCACGAAGAAGAGCGCGAGGAATTCGACTGGTCGGATCGGTCGCGAATGTCCACATACCGCTACCCCGATCCGGTGTTTTCGTTGCGCGATGAAGCGGAGACAGCGCTCCAACCGGCACCAGCGATGATCTATCGCGAATTGGTTTCCAATCCCTTCCTTCCTCTGACGTGGAACCCGGAGTGGCTCACGTCAACGGTTCGCGATCTAGCGGCGCACATTTACGAGAGCCGCGAGTTTAGCGCGATGCCGATCCTCGGTGACGCGCTCCAGGACGCGGGGTGCGACCACGACTTGGTCCTCGGCCACTGCCGCGGCGCGAAGCTGCACGCCCGCGGGTGCTGGGTCGTCGACGCGATTCTCGGGAAGACGTGACCGCGGCCCATCGGTTAGAATTGCCGCACCTCGTTCCACCACCGGGCAACGGACGGTCCCATGTCGACGCCAACCACCCCGCCGCGAGTCCCCCGGATGCCCGTTGAGGACGGCGACATCTGGCGGATCTCGGTAGACCGCTACCACCGGATGGTCGCGAGTGGTGTCATCACCCCCGATGATCGTGTCGAACTCCTTGAAGGCGTTTTGGTGAACAAAATGTCCAAGAGCCCGCCCCACCGCATTGCGAACGGCAAGGCGCGCCGCGTTCTCGAAGCACTGCTTCCGACCGGGTGGTACCTCGACACGCAAGAACCGATCTCCCTCGACGACAGCGAACCCGAACCCGATGTGGTGATTGTTCGCGGCCGCACCGAGGACTATGCCACCGCTCACCCCACGCCCGCCGTGATACCGCTCGTCATCGAGGTGGCGGATTCGAGCCTGCGGCGGGACCGCGAGGACAAGCGCCGCATCTACGCCCGCAACGGCATCGCCGTGTACTGGATCGTGAACGTCGCTGACCGCCTCGTGGACGTGTTCTCCGGCCCGAGCGGCCCCGTGCTGACGCCCGACTACGCGACCACGACGACATACCGCCCCGGCGACGCCGTGCCCGTTGTGCTGGCCGGAACCACCGTCGGCAGCGTCAACGTGAGCGACCTGCTGCCGTGAGCGCTGGGAGGCATCTCGAAAGACGCCGGGCAGCGCTCTGGCTCACCACATCACTCGACATCACACGTCCACGCCCCGTTCGCCGGGGAATCTCGTTGAGCGACCCTCGCACCACGGGTAGAGTTCGCGTACCCCGCCCCCTCCCCGCACGGGAACCTCTCATGCGTCACGCCCTCTGGGTCAGCGCCGCGGTCGCGGCCGGCCTCGTCGCCGCGCTCGTGTTGCGCCCCGACACCCAAACCGTCGCCGCCGAGCAGAAACAGCCCGTCCGCAAGGACTCCGGGCTCGACAGGCGCGAGCCGTGGACCGCGTCGAAGGTGAAGGGCTCGCCCGAACCGCCGGACCCGTACACGGTGACCCGCGTGTACCCCAAGCTCAAGCTGTTCGAGCCGCTCGAACTCACCCCCGTGCCCGGCCGGAAGGCGTGGGTCGCGGCCGAGCGGCCCGGCCGGGTCGTGTGGTTCGACGCCGACCCCGCAAAGGCCGACCCGAAGGCGATTATTGACCTCAAGCACGCAATCTACGGCGTCGTCCTGCACCCGAAGTTCGCGGAGAACGGCTACCTGTTCGTGTCGGGCGTGCCCGACGGGAAGACCGAGTCGCTCGACGGCACGCGGGTGGTGCGCTACACCGTGGACCGCGACACGATGATCGCCGACCCCGCGAGCGCGAAGGTGATCTTCGTGTGGCCCAACGGCGGGCACAACGGTGGGTGCCTGCGGTTCGGGCCGGACGGGATGCTGTACATCTCCACCGGCGACGGCAGCGGCATCGCCGACGGCCTGCAATCGGGCCAGGACCTCGGCTCCGTCCTCGGCAAGATCCTGCGCATCGACGTGGACTCGCCCGCGGCCGACAAGAAGTACACCATCCCCGACGACAACCCGTTCGTGAAGACGAAGGGCGCGCGCGGCGAGGTGTGGGCCTACGGCATCCGCCAGAGCTGGAAGATCGGCTTCGACCCGGCGACCGGCGACCTGTGGGCCGGCGAGGTCGGGCAGGACCTGTGGGAGATGGTGAACCGCATCGAGAAGGGCGGCAACTACGGCTGGAGCGTGCAGGAGGGGAGCCACCCGTTCCGGCCCGAGCGGAAGGTCGGCCCGACGCCGATCCTGAAGCCGGTCGTCGAGCACGACCACGCCGCGTTCCGGTCGATCACCGGCGGGTTCGTGTACCACGGCACGAAGCACCCCGAGTTGAAGGGCGCGTACGTCTACGGCGACTACGACACCGGCCGCGTGTGGATGCTGCGGTACGACGCGAGGGCCGGGAAGGTGACCGAGCACCGCGAACTGGCGAAGACCCGGCTCCGCATCGTCGCGTGGGCGCAGGACGCCGAGGGCGAGGTGTACGCGCTCAACTTCATCGACGGCGGCATCTACGAACTCGCGGTCCGGCCGAAGGGCGACCCCGCGGCCGCGACGACCTTCCCCCGCAAGCTCAGCGAGACGGGGCTGTTCGCCGACACCGCAACGCACGCCCCGGAGCGCGGCCTCGTCCCGTACTCGGTGAACGCCGAACTGTGGTCCGACGGCGCGAGCAAGGAGCGGTTCCTCGCGGTCCCCGGCGACGCGAAGATCGAGTACGAAACGGTGACGTACCCGCAACCGGCCCCGGGCTCGGTCCCCGGCTGGCGGTTCCCCGACGGCATGATACTGGTGAAGACGTTCTCTCTCGAAACGGAGCCCGGCAAGAAGCGGCGATTGGAGACGCGCGTCCTCGTCGCGGCCAACGTGGGCGGCACCGAGGAGTACGGCGACCAGGTGTGGAGCGGGTACACGTACATCTGGAACGACGCCCAGACCGACGCCGAACTCGCCGACCTCAAGGGCGCGGACCGTGAGTTCACCGTGAAGACCGCGGCCGGCGAGCGCACTCAGAGGTGGCACTTCCCGAGCCGGGCCGAGTGCACCATGTGCCACACGGTCACGGCGAAGTACGCGCTCGGCGTGAACACGGCCCAGATGAACCGCGACCACAACTACGGCGGCGTGGTCGCCAACCAGCTCGCCACGTTCGAGCACATCGGCCTGTTCGACCGCAAGCTCCCGGCGAAGCCCGAGAAGCTGGAGCGGCTCGCCGACTACCGCGACCCGAGGGCCGACCTGGACGCCCGCGCCCGGGCGTACCTGCACGCGAACTGCAGCCACTGCCACCGCAAGTGGGGCGGCGGCAACGCCGAGTTCCAGTTGCTCTCGACACTCGCGGTGGGCGACCTGGGCGTCCTCGACGTGAAGCCGCAACAGGGCACGTTCGACCTGAAGGACCCGCGGCTGCTCGTCCCCGGCGACCCGGACCGGTCGATGATCGCGCACCGCATGGCCCGCCTCGGCCTGGGCCACATGCCGCACATCGCCTCGAACACCGTGGACGAACCCGCCGTGAAGTTGGTCCGCGAGTGGATCGCCGCCATGAAGAAGTAGGCGCGGGCGCGGGAGCACAATTGCTGGAGCCCCAAAAAACGAAGCAGCCCCGGCGAACCGGGGCTGCTTCTGCGAGATCGCGAAACTGCGGGGATCTGATTCGTTCAGGGTCAGTCGAGGTTCGCGACCCCACCATCACTCGGGTGGAGCAGCTGGGCGAACGGGTTGGCGGCGTTCGACCCGTTCGCGATGGCGGTGTTGGTCCCGGTGCTCTTCGAGTACCGAATGCTCTGGACGCTGCCGTCCATCATCGACATGAGCCCGGCGCCCGGGTACGGGGAGCTCCAGTTGTTCGCCCCGTTGGTGTCGTTCGTGGGGTCCTGGGTGAAGATGCCGCTGGCCCGGGTCGCACCGCCCTGACCGGTCGTGATCGCCTCGTCCCAGTCGCTGCCACTGGTGCGGGTGTAGCGCGGCTGAGAGACCATTTTGCTTCCGATCAGGATCGTGTTCGAGGTTCCGTCCTGGACCTGCTCGAGTCGGATCTTTCTGGTCGAATCACAGCAAGTCCCCACGTCGTTGCCGGTCGCCAGGAAAATGTTGGCGTTCATGGCATAGTCGAGGGACGGACCCTGGCCGTTCCCGGAGGTCATGACCTGCCGGCTGCGGGACGGCTCGAGGAACGTCTTGATCGGGACCTGCAGGGCCGCCGGCGGGGCCGCACCGCCGCTGGTGTCCGCGTAGGTCTTGTAGTACGTGCCCTGCTCGATGTACGGCAGAATCTGGAACGACCACGGGCCTGCGTAGCCGGCGTTCGGGTTAGGGTACTGCGAGTTCCCGGTCCAGGGGAGGTAGCCGACGCTGTCCTGGTGGTTGTGGCACCCGATGGCGAGCTGCTTCAGGTTGTTCGTACTCGACATGCGGGCGGCGGCCTGGCGGACCTTTTGGACCGCGGGCAAAAGTAGACCAATCAGGATAGCGATGATCGCAATGACAACGAGCAGTTCAATCAGCGTGAAGGCCGTTCGGGAGAGTCGATGAGTACGCACAGAGACACCCCACAAATGAGAAGAGAGATGGGAGTTCCAAGGGCGAACGGTCGGACAAAGGGCGAATGGATCGAGGGGCGAACAGCAAATGGTGCGAGGCCTTTAGAAATTGACCCGCAACATCGTCTGACGATTCGAAAGATGGGCGAACAATAGCCACTCTCGGAGCCGAGTGGACTCCTGATATTAAATTATAGTGAGTTGCGCTGCTGAATGCAACGGAATGTTCGTGATTGGCCGGGTGAGTGCAGCGGCTTGAGCGACGAGCACGCATGACACCTGGGGGAGAAGGTCTCAAACCCGCCGGGACCAAGGTGGAATGACACCGGTAGGAGTGACGCAGGCTCGGATCTGCTTGGTTATGGTGGGGCAGCCCTTCGTGCCTGCCTCTGGGAGCGTCGGGAGGCAGGCACGAAGGGCTGCCCTACCAAGGGCACCTGATCCACGCAATTCGGTGCGAGCTCTCCCACTGCGGGCAAGCGGGCACCACGCGGTGCCCCGCTTGTTTTTTATTCCCAGCCCGCGCGGCCCCGGGCGACCACAGCCGGGGGTAAACGTCTCAACGCCGTCTCGGCCGCGAGTCACGGCGCGTTCGAGGGGAGCGCCAGACCGTCGCCCACGTCGCAGAGTTGCTGAACCGTCGCGGTCGTGATTGAAAAGGTGACCGAGCGGATCGACCCGTCGGCGTACGCGACGTTCATCAGCCCGGTGTGGGCCGAACCGAACCCGTGCGTCCCCTCACTGCAACCCGTCTTGAGGTCGGGCTGGGGGTTCGAGGTGATGCTGTTCGTCATCGTCGTCGAGTCCCAGTTGCCCGTGTTACCGAAGTCCACGCCCCACGAGTACCCGGGGCCGTCCGTGTTGTCGTTACCGAGCGTCAACATGCAGAGGTTCTTTTCGCCGACCGCCCAGGTGTTGCTCGTGCCGTCGGAAATGCCGACCAGGGACAAGCGGCTGGAGTTGTACGGGCGAAAGATCCCCTTCCCCTGACTGGTGCCGTTGGACGCGTAGCCGTTGCCGTAGTAATCGATCAGGCCCATCCCCGAGGCGCCGCGCGTCGGCTGGCGCCGCGACGGGCAGTAGTAACTGGGGATCAGGGCGCCGGCGATCACCTGCTGGTTCGTGTTGCTGTAAATGTTCCCCTGCTCCAGGTACGGGAGGATCTGGAACGCCCAACCGCCGCTGTTGGCACTGGTCGGCGCGGGGGGAGACCCGGATACGGCAGTTGACAACCCCGATACGTCCCAGGTCTGGCCGCCGTACGGCAGTTGGTTCGAGCCCCCGCCCGGAAGGGTCTGGTAGACGTCGTGGTATGCGTGGAGGGCGATGCCGATCTGCTTCATATTGTTCGAGCACTTGATACGGGCCGCGGCCTCGCGGACCTTCTGAACGGCCGGGAGCAGGAGGCCGATCAGGATGGCGATGATCGCAATAACCACTAACAGTTCAATCAGCGTGAACGCGGATCGGGGGAGCCGATGGGTACGCACAGTGGCACCATAACAAATGAGAAAGGAGATGGTAACGCGAAGAGCGAACAGAGCGAACAGAGCGAACAGAGCGAACAGAGCGAACAGAGCGAACCCCAACTAGGGCGAGATGGTCGGCAGTCAATCGATGGTGTCACCTGCCGATTTGAATGACGGGTGTCCAGTGATCAATACCGCTGGGGAATCGATTTCTTACAGGAAATAATCCTATAAGGCAATTCCAAACACAGCGTAGTGATCGTGATCGAAGAGCTGATATCAGCCGGCCGAGGGCCGAGGGACGGTAACTGCACGATGCGTGCCGTAGAAAACATGAAGTGAAGACCGCCGGGTCCGACGCGGGCTGATCTCCCACAACCGCGGCCGAGCGGGGCACCACTGCCCCGCTTGTTTTTGCGCCCGCGGCGCCCCTCCCCTTGGCAACCGCCCACGCCGGTGCGAGTCTGGACGCATCCGTCGCCCATGGCCCCCCGGTACCGACCGATGCCGCCGCGTCGACTCCTCCGCCCGCTCGCGTACCTGTGGGCGCTGCCGAACACGGCGCTAGGGCTGCTGTTCCTCCTCCCGGTGCTCGCGACCGGCGGGAGGGTGCGGGCCGAGCGCGGGGCCGTCGAGTTGTACGGCGGGTTCGCGCGGTTCTTCCTGCGGCGCTGCCTGCTGGTGAGGGCGTCGGCGCTGTGCCTGGGCCACGTCATTCTGGGCCAGGACCGGGCGTCCCTGGACCACGCCCGCGACCACGAGCACGTCCACGTCCGCCAGTACGAGCGGTGGGGGCCGCTGATGCTGCCGCTCTACTTCCTGTCGAGCTTCAAGGCGTGGCGGCGCGGCGGGCACTTCTACTTCGACAACCGGTTCGAGCGCGAGGCCTACGGGCTCGACGGGTGAGGGCGCCCTCACCCCTCGGTGTCCCACACGACGACCCTTCCGGTGCCGTCGAGCGCCGCGGCCCGCAGGCCGTCAGGCGCGAACGCCAGCCCGATCACCTCGGCGAGCCCCCACTCGTACCGTCGCACGACGCGGCCGGTCGCGTCCCACTGGAACACGAGCCCCGCCTTGTCTCCGGTCAGCAGGTGCGGGTGCGTCGGCGAACACGCCACGGACAGCACGCTGCGGCGGTGCAGCCCGGACCGCGCGACCCGCCGCCCCCCCTCGGCCGCCCACAACGTCAGCCCCTGGCCGTCCGCGACCGCGAGCAGCGCGCCGTCGTGCGTCAGCGCGAACCCGTTGACCGGCCGCTCGAACTCGATGAACGCGGTCGGCCCCTCGGGAAAACGCCCGTCGCCGATGTCGTAGACGCGGAACGTCAGCCCGCGTTCCTTGAGAGAGGCGTTCCAGTTGCCTCCCGAGACGGCGAGCCGACGGCCGTCGCCGGAGACCGCGAACCGACCCAGGTAGTCGTTTACGTGCGCGAACGCGGCGACGTGCCTCAGCGTGGCGGCGTCGAGGGCGCGGATCTCGGACGCCTTGCCAAAGTTGGGCCCGCCGACACTCAGGTAGAGCGTGCGGCCGTCGGGCGACGCGATCATCCCGCGGGCCGCGCCGCCGACGGGGTGGATCTCGGTCGTCCCGGTCCCCGGGTCGAACACGTGCAGAACCGCCGTCGACGGCAGGTGCGCGAGGGCCGCGCCGCCGCGGACGAACGCCCACACCCACGAGCCGCGGCCCATCTCCGGGAGGTCGCGCTGCGAGCCGGTGGCCGCGTCGAGCACCAGGTACGGGATGCCGCCGACGGCGAGGGTGCGGCCGTCGGGTGCGAACCGCAGCTCGTTGTCGCGGAACACCTCGGCGCGGGCCTGGAACGTCTGCACGGGTTTCTCCGCGAACAAGCCGGCGAGATCGGGTGTCGGGTCTGTCGCGTTCCCGATATCATAACCGGTCGACCGGAGACCGCGGTCCGCCCAAACCCCGACACCCCCACAGCCATGCCCCGCGACCGGAAGACCGAAGACGCGCAGGACCTGTTCACCCGCGGGCACGACGCGTTCAACGCGGGCGAGCACCGCGAGGCGATCGAGTGCTTCTCGCGGGCCATCACCCTGCGGCCCGACGTCGCACTGGCGTACCGGTACCGGGCGTACGCGTACCTGGAACTCGGGGACCGGGTCCGGGCGCTCAACGACCTGGACCACGCCATCCGCCTGAAGCCCGACGACCCGCAGGCGTTCGCGGACCGGGCCGCGGAGCTGTACGCGCAGAAGTCGTTCGACCTGGCCATCGCCGACTGCGACCGGGTGCTGAAGCTGGACCCGGGCCGCGCGCCGATGTACGGGCTCCGCGGCCGGGCGCACGCCGAGCGGGGGGACACGGACAGCGCGCTGCGGGACTACGCCACGGCCCTCGCGAACGACCCCGAGAACAGCGCCCGGTACCTGCTGTGGCGGGCGCAACTGCGGCTCGACTGCGAGGACTACGCCGCGGCCCAGGCCGACGCCTCCGCGGTGGCCGCCGCCGACCCGGCGAACGCCGAGGCGCACTTCACCCGGGGGACGATCGCGCAGCAGGAGGGCGACCACGACGCCGCGGCGGAGGCGTACACGACGTGCCTGGCCCTCCGGCCCGACCACCCGTTCGCCCTGCTCGGGCGGGCGCACTGCCACTTCGTCCGGAAGGACTACGGGGCCGTGACCGCCGACTGCGACCGCGTGGCCGCGCTGATGCCGGGCGTGGTGAAGGCGTACGAGCTGCGGGGCACGGCCCGGAAGGCGCTGGGCGACCTCGACGGGGCCCTGGCCGACTTCAACGAGGCGATCCGGCTCGCTCCGTCGTCGGTGATGCCATACAACTACCGGGCCGGCCTGCACTACGCCCGCCGCGACTACGCCGGGGCCGTCCGGGACCACATGGAGGCGCTCAAGCGCGACCCGCGGCACGCCGGGACGTTCAACCAGCTCGCCTGGGTGTGGAGCACGTGCCCGGACCCGGACGTGCGGAACGGCCAGCGGGCCCGGGAGTGCGCCACCCGCGCGTGCGAGCTGACCGAGTGGGCCGAGCCCGGGTTCCTCGACACGCTCGCGGCCGCGCACGCCGAGTGCGGCGACTTCGACGACGCGGTCAAGTGGCAGGAGAAGGCGATGGGGCTGCTCGACGGCGACCCCGACAGGGAGGCCGACTACCGGTCGCGCCTCGACCAGTACCAGGTCCACAAGCCGGCCCGCGTGGCCGGCGGCCCGAACGTGTGACCCCCGCGGGTCCGAGCGACCACAAACCGCGCCCGGCGCCGACCCGCCGGGCCTCTTTCATTCCCCCAACGACCACGTAGCAGGAACCGAGACATGGCGGACGCACCGCAGGCCACGCAGCAGACCAAGGCGAAGGCCGGCCCGGCCGGTGCCCCCGCCGCGCCCACCCACCGCCTCGCGGCCCCCGCCCCCGCGGCGACCGTCTCGGCCGGCCGGCCGGCCGGGAACCCGTACGACGAGCTGCCGTACGACAGCCACCCGTTCTCGCAGACGCACCCGGCGCGCCTGGCCACGGTCGCCACCCTGTTCGGCCTGACCCCGGCCCCGGTCGAGAAGTGCCGGGTGCTGGAACTCGGGTGCGCCGCGGGCGGCAACATCGCCACCATCGGCGAGATGTACCCCGACAGCGAGCTCGTCGGCGTGGACCTGTCGGCGCGGCAGATCGCCGACGGCCAGCAGGTCGTCAAGGCCGCCGGGCTGACCAACGTGGACCTGCGGCACGCCAGCATCACGGACATCGACGAGAGCTACGGCACGTTCGACTACATCATCTGCCACGGCGTGTTCTCGTGGGTGCCGGACCCGGTCCGCCAGAAGATCCTGGCCGTGTGCGGGGCCAACCTGAAGCCCACCGGGGTGGCGTACGTGTCGTACAACACGTACCCCGGGTGGCACATGCGGGGCATGCTCAGGGACATGATGCGGTTCCACGCCGACCGGTTCACCACCCCGAAGCAGAAGGTCGAGCAGGCCCGGGCCCTCATCGACTTCCTCGCCTCGTCCACCAAGAACGACAGCGGCCCGTACGGGGCCCTGCTCCGCCAGGAGCTGGAGTCGATCCGCCACCAGGCCGACCACTACCTGTACCACGAGCACCTGGAGGAGGTGAACGACCCGGTGTACTTCCACCAGTTCATCGACATGGCCCACAAGCACAACCTGCGGTACCTGGGCGAGGCCCGGCTCCCGACCATGGTGACCACGAACTTCGCCCCGGACGTGCGGAAGGCGATCGCCACCGTCGCCACGGACCAGATCCAGATCGAACAGTACCTCGACTTCGTCCGCAACCGGATGTTCAGGGAGACGCTCCTGGTCCGCCCGTCGGTGAACCCGAACTGGGCGATCCGCCCGGACGCGGTCCGGTCCCTCCAGGTCGGCGTCACCAAGCGGACGGTCGACGACGCGGTGGACCTCAAGTCCACGACCGCCCAGGCCCAGTACAGCAGCGTGTCCGGGATGACGCTGACGACCACGAACCCGGTCCTCAAGGCCGCGATGCGGATCCTCGGGCAGGCGTGGCCCGCGACCATCTCGTTCGAGGACCTGGACCGCGGGATCAGCGAGCTGATCGGCCGCCCGTCGGACAACGGCCAGCAGCTCTCCGTCGCGATCCTCAACACCTACCTGTCGTCGAACCTGATCGAACTCACCACGGTGCCGGTGGCGAAGGTCGGCGTCACCGAGAAGCCGCTGGCGCTCGCGACGGCCCGGGCGCGGCTCGGGGCCGACCAGAACGGGGTGGCCAGCCGCCGCCACGAGTTCATGCGGACCAACGACCTCGACAAGCGGCTCATCCCGCTGCTCGACGGCACCCGGGACCGCGACGCCGTGCTCGACAAGCTCGTCCAGCTCGGCGTCGTCGGCGAGTTGCAGATCCACCGCGACAACCAGCGGCTCACCGACCCGGTCGCCATCCGCGCCGCCCTCTCGGGCGCGCTCGACCAGGCCCTGGAGCGGTACGCGACCGCCTGCCTGCTGAAGGCGTGACCCGAGTGCGGGGGTGCGGCGTGAAGCCAGGACGGGCGACGCTGACCCCTAGCGCGAGCCACAGAGGAGCGCCCGCCACCCCCACCTCGCCCCGTTCCTACGGGGAGAGGTCGCGGCGAGTCTTCGAGTCGCGGGCGAGGGGCCACCACCTGACACTCGCCCCAGTCGCGTCGCCCCGTTCCATTCCGCCGCGCTCCGCACTCTTCACAGCCGGCCGGTCACCGGTTCGACCGCGAACGTGACCGCGTCGGACGTGACGACCGACGGCAGCGGGAGCGCCGCGCGGTCGTTGCACGGGCGGTCATCAATACGGAACGGGCCGCCGGGGACCCGCACCCCGAGCCCGTCCCGGGACCGGTACAGCACCACCGGGGCGGGCAGGTCCGGGACCACAACGTGCGCCCCCGGCCCCGGGCCGATCATCACCTCGTTGGCCATCAGGATCACGCCGTCGACCGCGACGGGGAGCCGGTGGCCGCTCGTCAGTTCCAGCCGGGCCGTGCCGCTCACCGGCACCGGGCGGTGGAACAGGAACTGGCACGTCGCCCCGAGCGTCACCCGGTCGCCCGCGGCCAGCAGCGACCGCGTCGACCGCTGCCCGTTCACCAGCACGCCCTTCCCGCTCTCGATCACGTACCCCTCGCCGTCGCGGGCGAGTTCGGCGTGGAGCCGCGAAACGTCGGCGAACAGCGGCACGTCCACCGGGCCGTCGGCGGTCGCCTGCCCGAACGTGACCCGGCTCGACAGGCACACGAGGTAGCCGCCGACGCCGTCCACCCAGAGCAGGAACCGCTTCGGGAGCGGGGCCGGGGCCCCGGGCGGCGGGGGCGGCGCGAGCACCGGGGCCGTGACCGGGGCCGGCGCGCCCGGGTACGGGAGCGTCGGCGAGTCGCGCCGCGGGTCGGCCTCCGGGGCGAGTTCGACGCGGGAGCTGTCGCCCGGGTCGCCGGGGCCGTCGGCCGGGAACGCGGCGAGCCACGCCCGGCCCCGCAGGGCCTTCGCCTCGCGGTGGTCGGGGGCGGCCGCGAGCACCTCGTCGGCCGCGGCCAGCGTCTCGCGCCACTGCTTCGCCCCGGCCGCGTCGTACAACTGGGCCACGGCGCGCCGGAACCGGTCGTGGCGGGCCTCGACCTCGGCGCGGAACGCTTCGAACCCGGTCGGCGGGCACGGCAGCTTCGGCCCCAGTTTGTCGAGCAGCGCCGCGGCCCGCAGGAACTCCCCGCGGTCGGCCAGTTCCGCCGCCAGCCCCCAGTCCTGGGCGACCGCCTCGTAGTGCCCCAGGTCGGGGTGCCGGACGCCGCGGTCGCGGAGCTTGCCGATGACCGCGACGGTGCGCATCGGGTCGCCGGCTTCGAGCGCCGACTGCGCCTGAACGAGCCCGAGGCGGGTGAGGGACTCGCGGACCGCGGCGACCCTGGCGTCGCCGGGGGCGAGGGCCTCGGCGGCGAGGAGGTCGCGCCACGCGGCGTCGATGTGGTACAGGTCGAGCGACTTTCCGGCCCGCGCGAGGTACGCGGCGACGACCGAGCGGGCGAGGCGGGCGGCCCGGCGGTAACCCGCGGCGACGAGGGGTTCGAGCAGGCGGTGGGCGTCCTCGGGGCGGTGATTGGTCACCGCCTCCTGGGCGTGGCGCAGGGTCACCCACGGGGAATCGGACATGGTCGTTCTGGTCGCGGCGAGCGGGGCGTGAGCCCCCGAGTGGTACCGAATCCGATCGACGGGGATCCGCGTCTGTGTCCCTCTCCCCTTGCGGGAGAGGGTGGCCGCGCTTCGCGGCCGGGTGAGGGGTGCGCGTTCGGAACTCCGTGGCGCGGCCCCCTCACCCGCCGCTCGAAGACTCGCGGCACCCTCTCCCGCCGAGGGGAGAGGGCAACAAGACAGTGCCGCCCGAGCGGGGTCACTCCTCGCCCATCTCCGGGGTGAGGATGGCGTCGGTGTAGACGTTCTGCACGTCGTCGTGGTCGTCGAGCGCGTCCATGAACCGGAGCAGCTTCCGGCCGGTCTCGACGTCGATCTCCTTCTGCATCTTGGCGAGGTACTTCACCTCGGCCTCGGTCGCCTCGACGTTGGCCCTCTTGAGGGCCTCGGCCACGGCCGTGAAGTTCGTCGGCTCGCAGGTGATCTCGAACACGTCGCCCTCGCGCTGCAGGTCCTCCGCGCCGGCGTCGAGGGCCAGCGTCATGAGGGCGTCCTCGTCCGGGTGCTTGGCCGCGTCGACGGCGAAGAACCCCTTGCGGTCGAACATGAACGCGACCGACCCGGGGACGCCGATGGTCGCGTTGCCCCGCTCGAACACCTTGCGGATCTCGCCGTTGGTGCGGTTCCGGTTGTCGGTCATCACCTCGACGAGCACGGCGACGCTGCCGGCGGCGTACCCCTCGTACATGATCTCGTCGTAGCTCGCGCCCTCGAGTTCGCCGGTGCCGCGCTTGATCGCCTTCTCGATGTTCTCCTTGGGCATCGAGACGGACCGGGCCTTGTCGATGGCGTACCGGAGCTTGAGGTTCATGTCCGGGTCTCCGCCCCCGGCCCGGGCCGCGATGATGATGTACCGGCTCAGCTTGCTGAAGAGCTTCCCACGCTTCGCGTCCACCACGGCCTTGTGGCGCATGATGTTCTTGGCGTGACTGTGGCCTGCCATGTCCTGAACCTCGGTCGGTTTCGCGATGTGTCTAGTATAGCAGACGGCCGCGGCGCTGCCGCCGCGGCCCGTATTCACTCGGTGGCACAGGGCAGAGGCCTGTGCCACCAGACTTGAAACCGTTACGTCACTCAGTCCCGGCGGCCGCGGTCGCCGCCGCGCCCGCCCCGGTCCCCGCCGCCGCGCCGGCCGCCGCCGCTGCCGCCGCGGTCCCCGCCCCGGTCGCCCCCGCGGTCCTCGCGGGGGGGCCGCTCGCCGCCGCCCTCGCCGGCCGGCGCGCCGCCCTCGCCCGGGGGCAGCATCGCCTTGCGGGACAGCTTCACGCGGCCCTGGTCGTCGATGGCGATGACCTTCACCTGGACCTTGTCGCCGATCTGTACGACGTCCGACGGGTGCCCGACGTACCCGTTGTCGAGTTCCGAGATGTGGCACAGCCCGTCGCGGCCCGGGGCGATCTCGATGAACGCGCCGAACTCCTTCAGCGTCATGACCTTCCCGTCGTAGATCGCGCCGACCTTGATCTCGGCGCACAGCGCCTCGACCCGCCGCTTGGCCTCCTCGACGCCCTCGGCGTCCAGGCCGGCGATCGACACGGTGCCGTCGTCCTCGACCTCGATCTTCGCGCCGGTCTCCTCCTGGAGGGCGCGGATGTTCTTGCCGCCCGGCCCGATGAGGAGCCCGATCTTGTCGGGGCTGATCTTCGTGGTGAGCATCCGCGGGGCGTACCCGCTGATCTCCTTCCGCGGGGCCGGGAGCGAGGCGAGCATCGTCTTGAGGATCTGGAGCCGCCCCTCGCGGGCCTGCTCCAGCGCCCCGCGGACGACCGCCTCGGAGACCCCGTCGAGCTTGATGTCGAGCTGGATCCCGGTCACGCCCTTCTGGGTGCCGGCGACCTTGAAGTCCATGTCGCCGTAGTGGTCCTCGTCGCCCTGGATGTCGGTGATGAGGACGAACTTGTCGCCCTCCGACACCATGCCGACGGAGATGCCCGCGACCGGCCGCTTGATCGGCACGCCCGCGTCCATCAGCGCCAGGGTGCCGCCGCACACCGACGCCATGCTCGACGACCCGTTCGACTCCAGGATCTCGGACACGAGGCGGATCGTGTACGGGAACCGGGTGGCCGGCGGGATGACCGCCTTCAGCGACCGCTCGGCGAGCATCCCGTGGCCGATCTCGCGGCGGCCCGGGCCGCGGATCGGCTTGCACTCGCCCACCGAGTACGGCGGGAAGTTGTAGTCGAGCATGAACTTCTTCGAGATCTCTTCGCTCAGCCCGTCCACCTTCTGCTCGTCGGCGATGGTGCCGAGGGTGGCGACGACCAGGGCCTGCGTCTCGCCCCGCTGGAACACGGACGTGCCGTGGGTCCGCGGGAGGACGCCGACCTCGCACGAGACGGACCGCAGGTCCTTCGGGCCGCGGCCGTCGATGCGGGTGCCGCCCAGGGTGATCTCGCGGAACACCCGCTCCCGCAGGACCGCGATGGCGGCGCCCACCTGCGACCCGGTGTACTTGGCGTCGGTCGCGCCCTCGGGGGCGTACTGGGCCTTGATCTTCGCCTTGAACTCGTCGAGCGCCGTGTTGCGGGCGTGCTTGCCGCTGGTGAGGTACAGGGACCGGAACTCGGCCCCGAACTTCCCGTACAGCTCCTCGGCGAGCGGGTCGGCCGGCTTGGCGGCCGGGAGCACCTTCGGCCCGAGCCCGGCCGCGGTGCGGAGCTTCTCGATCGCGTCGATGGCGACGGCGCACTGGCGGTGCGCCTCCAGGATGGCGTCGCCGGTCTCCTGCTCGGGCAACTCGCGGGCGAACCCCTCGATCATGCAGACCGCGTCGCGGGTGCCGGCCACGATCAGGTCGAGTTCGCTCTCCTCCATCTGCGTCGAGGTCGGCATCACGACCAGTTGGCCGTTCGCGCGGCCGAGGCGGACGGCCCCGAACGGCTTGAGGAACGGGATGTCGGACAGGTGCAGCGCGGCGCTGGCCCCGATCAGACCGAGGATGTCCGGGTCGTTCTCGCGGTCGGCCGAGATCACGGTCACGTGGACCTGGACCTCGTTGAAGTAGTCGACCGGGAACAGCGGCCGGGCCGGGCGGTCGATCATCCGCGAGGTCAGCGTTTCCTTGGTGCTGGGCCGGGTCTCCCGCTTGATGAACCCGCCGGGGAACTTGCCGGCCGCGTAGGTCCGCTCGCGGTACTCGACCTGGAGCGGGAAGAAGTCGCGGCCGGGGATAACGTTGCCGGCGACCGCGGCGGCGAGCACGACCGTCTCGCCGTACTGGACGACGACCGAGCCGTGGGCCTGTTTCGCGAGCTTACCGGTTTCAAGAATCAGTGTGCCGTTACCGAACGGAACCTCGACGCGGGCATGGTTTGCCGCCACGGGTGTGACCCTTTCTGTGTTTTGGAACGGGCGCGGGGCGAATTGTGGAGGTGCCCGGCGGGCGACGGCGGGGTGCCGTCGGGGTGCGGACGTGGCCAGGGACTGGCCAGCCGCTGCCCGCCAATGACGCCTGCGGCGACCGAGAACCGTCTCGGGCACCGCAGTGGGGGGAAGATGATGGATCGGCCCACGTTGGCAACGTCCCGAGGGAGGTTACTTCCGCAGCCCGAGCTTGCCGATGACCGCGAGGTACCGCTCGCGGTCCGTCTCCCGGAGGTACTTCAGCAAGTCGGACCGCGAGCTGACGAGCTTCAGGAGCCCGCGCCGGCTGGAAAAGTCCTTCTTGTGGGTACGCATGTGCTCCGTCAGCTCGTTGATGCGAGCGGTGAGAATCGCGATCTGCACCTCGGGCGAGCCGCTGTCGGTGTCGCCCCGCCGGAACTGCGTAATGAGCTCGGCCTTCCGCTCCTTCGTGATCATCTTTTCCCGTCTCCGCTAATTCGCCGCGTCGCACTCCTACCATCAGTTACGAAACGACGTCAGTTTTCACGCACAGTTCAGTGATTTACGCAATCTAGTGGCCCCCGACCAGACGACAAGGGGAGAAAAAGGCGCGAACCCCGGTCCGGGCCCCGCCGTCACTCCCCCTTTTCCACCGCGTCGAGCCACACCCGGGCGGCCGCGTCCGACGGCATCCGCCAGTCGCCCCGGGGCGACACGCTCACCGAGCCGACCTTCGGGCCGTCGGGCAGACAGCTCCGCTTGAACTGGTTCGCGAAGAACCGCTTCAGGAACACCCGCAGCCAGTGCCGCACCTCGTCCGCGGGGTACGGCTTCGAGAACGCCGCGTGGCCCGCCAGGTACAGGATCTTCTCGGGGCTCGCGCCGAACCGCAGGACGTGGTACAGGAAGAAGTCCACCAGTTCGTACGGCCCGACGGCCTGCTCGGTGGACTGCGCGATCTGCCCGCTCGCGTCGGCCGGGAGCAACTCGGGCGAGATCTCGGTGTCGACCACGTCGAGGAGCGTGCGGCGGGCGTCGCCGTCGAACTCGTTCTCGGCCGCCCACTTCACGAGGAACTTCACCAGCGTCTTCGGGATGCTGACGTTGACGTTGTACATGCTCATGTGGTCGGCGTTGTACGTGCACCACCCGAGCGCGAGTTCCGACAGGTCGCCGGTGCCGATCACGAACCCGGCGTTCATCAACATGCTCGTCCGCACCCGGGCCTGGACGTTCTCGAAGACGAGGTCGCTGCGGTTCTCCGGCGGCAGGTGCACCAGCTGCTCGGCCAGCGATTCGACCGTCTCGCCGTCGAGCTTGATGCCGAACGGCGCGTGGCCGAGCGCCTTCATCTGCTCGAAGCACATCGACCGGATGTCGCACTCGCGGACCGACACCCCCAGCGCCTTCATGAGTGCGTGCGCGTTGCCCTTGGTGCGGCCGGTGGTGCCGAACCCGGGCATCGTCAGCGCCTTGACCTCGTCGCGGGAGACCCCGAGGTCGTCCATCGTTTTGCAGACGACGAGCAGCGCGAGCGTCGAGTCGAGCCCGCCCGACACGCCGATCGAGACGGCCGGCGTCCCGATGTGCCCGAGCCGCCGGGCCAGCGCCGCGACCTGCGTCTGGAAGATCTCGCGGCACCGGTCGTCGCGGGTCGCCGGGTCGTTGGGCACGAACGGCGCGGCCTCGACCTCGCGCTCGAGCTCCGGCTCGCGGGGCGACAGTTCCAACTCAAATGACAGGTTGCGGAACTTGCCGAAGTTCAGGTCCGGGGCGCGGTTCGCGTCGTGGAAGCTGTTCATCTGCACGCGGTCGTGCTGGAGCCGGTCGAGGTCGAGGTCGGCGACGAGCAGGTGCCCGCCGCGGCGGAACCGCTCGGACTCGGCGAGCACGGCCCCGTTCTCGGCGACGATGCAGTGCCCGCCGAACACGAGGTCGGTCGTCGACTCGCCGACCCCGCACGCCGCGTAGATGTACGCCGACAGGCACCGGCCCGACTGCGCCGCGACGAGCTGCCGCCGGTAGCCGGCCTTGCCGATCAGCTCGTTACTGGCGGACAGGTTCGCGGTCACGGTCGCGCCCATCAGCGCCGCGAGCGAACTCGGCGGCACCGGCATCCACAGGTCCTCGCACACCTCGACCGACAGCACGAACCCCGGCACGTTGCGGCACGCGAAGAGCAGGTTCGTGCCGAACGGGACGCCCTGGCCGGCGACGGTGGCGGCGCTGAACGAGGCGTTGTCGGCCGGGCAGAAGTACCGGGCGTCGTAGAACTCCTTGTAGTTCGGCAGGTAGCTCTTGGGGACGATGCCGAGGATCTTCCCGGCGTGGACGACGGCCCCGGCGTTGAAGAGCTGACCGTCGACCATCAGCGGCAGCCCGACGACGGCGACGCCCTTGAAGATCTTCTCGCTCCGCTCGACCACGCGAACGAGCGCGTCTTCGGCGGCCCGCCACAGGGCCTGCTGGTGGAACAGGTCGTGGCAGGTGTACCCGGTGAGCCCGCACTCGGGGAACACGACGAGGTTGACGCCGCGGTCCTCGGCCTGCTTCATGAGGGCGAGGGTGCGGTCGGCGTTGAACGGGCAGTCGGCGAGCCGGAGTTCCGGACTTGCGGCCGCGACGCGGAGGAAGCCGTGGTGGTTCATGGTGACCGGAGGGCGACCCAGAGGACTGCTGTTAGACAGCGTGGTGACCGAACGCCGCGAGGACTTCGGCCGTTAGCGGGAACGGGTGGTGGGCGACGAACCGAACACCGCCATCATCGAGATCGGCCCAGCAACCCAGTTGTTCGGCGACGAAGGTGAGCCCGCGTGCCTGCTCCAGCGTCACGGACCAACGGCCCCAGTGCTGTGTCCGCCCGGACTCGAGCGCCCGGTGACACAGGCCCGGTATTGCGTCTTCCGTACCGCTGATCCAGCCGGCCGACCAGCACTCCTCGGAGATGGCGCTCATCGCCCCGCCGAGGAGTTGCAGAACGGCGGTTCGCGTCGCGTCGTCCACTGCGTCGCCCCCCCGCTCGCATTCTACTCGCACGCCGTCACCCGCCGACGTCGAGCACGCCGACGTGGCCCTTCGCGCTGCCGAACGCGAGCGTCAGCCCGTCGGGGGCGAACGCGACGGCGTGCAGCTTGCCGACCTTCGGGGCGAACGCCCGCACCTCGCCCCCGCTCGCCACGTCCCACACGCGGACCGTGCCGTCGTGCGCCGCCGAGGCGAGCTGTGCGCCGTCCGGCGAGAAGTCGAGCGTCTGGATTTGGTCGGTGTGGCCGCGGAACCGGCGGACCTTCCCGGGCCTCCGGCGGCCGCGGCCGCGGGGCGGCGGGTCCATGTCCCACACCATGACGACCGACCCGCCGGCCGCTGCGAAGTAAGTGCCGTCGGGCGAGAACGCCAGCCCGCGGACGATGCCCCGCAGGGCGAGTTCGTGGTGGCACCGCGGGCCGTCCCACGTCCAGAACCGCACGCAGGCGTCGGCCCCGCCCGTGGCGAACCCCTCGGGGCTCGCCGCCATCGCCCCGCAGGCGTTCCGGTGGCCCTTGAGCGTCCGCACGATCTCGTGCGTCTTGAGGTCGGCGACGCACACCCGCTCGGGTACGCCGATCTGGCCACCGGCGAACGCGACGTGCTTGCCGTCGCGCGCGATCACGAGCGCGCCGACCCCGCCGAACCCCTGCAACTTCGTGACCTGCCACAGTAACTTGGGGGTTTCTGCTGACCAACACCGTAGGTGCTGGCGCCGCCCACCAGTGATGATGTGCATACCGTCCGGGGTGAACTGCGCGTGAGACAATCCGGCGAAAACCGCCGGAGTGAAGAGCGCTAGTTCAGACGAATAGATCTCATCGGAATCATCCTCGATGGCATCATCGCCGAACGTCCACCACACCGGCGCGGCGGTGTGGAGCGTCGCGGGATCCCAGACCTGGAGAATCCCTAACTCACAGACGGACGCGAGCCGCGATCCGTCCGGCGCGTAGGTCACTACGTTCACGCACTGAGTGTGCGGTTGGATGACGATCACGGCGACCTCGGGGTTACGCCAGCCGCTTCCGCGCCTCGGCGATCTCGGCGGTGCGCATCGCCCGGAAGCGGTTCAGATGGTCGGCGACGAGCGGCGACGGCTCCCACTTCGTGAAGCGGTCCCAGGTGCGATCGGCGCGCGCCGCCTGCTCCTGGAACGATTCGGCGTACACCACCCGCCCCTGATCGACGAGCTTCACGAAGAGTGGTTCGCCGTCGATGCTCTCGGATTTGTCGGCGACGATGATCGTATCGCCCCGGCCGTAGGCGCGGACGTACCCCGGGACCGTCTCCTTCCCCGGCGAGTTCGAGAACTTGATGTTCGGCCGGTCGGCGGTCGCGGTCCGCTTGAACGCGGCGCTCACGGTGTCGCGGTGGACCAGCTTCCACCAGTACCCGCCGGCCCCGGGGAACAGTATGGTCGGCTCGGTGCCGGTCTGCCGGCGGAACGTGTCGTACACCGCCCGCACCGCGTCCGGGGTCACCTCGTCCTCGAACACGATGACCCGCGGCGGGATGCCGAGTTGCGTCATCTTCTGGAAGTACAGCACGCACTGTGCGGCGATGTCGCCGCTGTCGACGCGGACGCCGACGCGGTCCGTCTCGGGGTGGTTCTTGATGACCCGCAGCGCGTTCTGGAGCCCGACCGTTTCGGCGTCCACGAGGTCGCACAGCAGCGACGCGCTGCCCATCTTCGTGACGAACCGGTCCATCATCTCGTACTCGGCGGCCGCCAGCGTCTTGTCGAACGACTGGGCGGCGCACATCATCTCGTGGCCGATGGTGCCGATCGACCGGAACAGCTCGGGGTACAGGAACTCGGCGGTGTCGTTCGAGGTGAGTTGTGGGAGCGCCGCCGCGCCGGCCCCGCCGACGAACCGGGCCAGGAGCAGGATCAGGTTGCACACCTCGACCGGTGCGGACCGCAGGCCGAACTCGGCGTCCCGCGGCGTGGCGAGGTGCATGAGGCGGGCCTTCGTGGCCTGGATGACGGGCGCGAAGTACCGGCACATCGCGGGTTCGAGGTACGAGATCAGCCCGCCCATGCCCTCGAACGCGAGGCACGGGACGCCGGCAACGAACGTCTGCCCGCCGGGGAACCCCCACACGTCGACCGGCAGCGTCACGTCCCCGCCCGACTGCTTCGCGAGCACCGCGTCCCACAGTTCCGCGGGGTACGCCTTGGTCGCGGAGTGGTGCGCGTACCACTCGAGTGACAGCGCGATGTCACTCGCCTTGAGCGGCCGGTGGAACCACTGGGCGAGCATCGCCTCGTGCCCGGCCATGACGAGCCGGTTGCCGGCCCCGGGTTCGGGGAGCCCCTTGCGGAACGTGAGCGAGTAGCACGCCGGCTCGACCGCGACGTCGGGCACGGCGGCCCACATGGTCCGCTTGTACGTGTCGGTCGCGCCGGTCCACCCGCCGAGCAGGAACAGCTTGGCGAACAGTTCCTCGCGCATGGAACGGCGCTTGGCCGCGAACGGGTCCGACATGGGCGATCACTCGGTGAGGAGGAGCCACGCGGCCCCGTAGAGGAGTGCGAACCCGGCGAGCCCGAGCGCCGCGAGGCACCCGAACTGCCCCGCGGCCGACGGCACGACCTCGCCGGTGACCGCGGCCTCGCGGCGCACGCGGCGGTGCTCGGCCCACGCGACCGCGAGCAGCGCGGCGCACGCGAGCAGGTCGAAGGCCCCAAAGACGACGAGTACCCACATGGCGGTTCGCACGGCGGTATTGTCGCAGGAGCCGAGCGAAGTTCCAACCCAACTCTGTCGAGTCACGGGGCTTGTCCCCGTGGTCTTCGGAGGCACACGGCACCGCCGGGGTAAACCCGGCGGCTCGAAAGACGGCGCGTGCTACCGACTCGTATGATGCCTGCGTCACGTTCCCGAGGAGTGGGCATGGAGTGCGACCTGGCCGTTGTCGGCGGCGGCATCGTCGGGCTGGCGACCGCGTACCGGTTCACGCAGCGGTTCCCCGGCAAGCGCGTCGTCGTGCTGGAGAAGGAACCGCGCGTCGCCGAGCACCAGACCGGCCACAACTCGGGCGTGCTGCACTCGGGCATCTACTACAAGCCCGGCTCGCTGAAGGCGGTGAACTGCCGGGCCGGCAAGCTCGCGATGGAGCGGTTCTGCGCCGAGGAGGGGATCGCCCACGACATCTGCGGCAAGGTGATCGTCGCGGTCGACGACGGCGACCTGCCGGCCCTCCAGCGGATCTACGACCGGGGCGTCGCCAACGGCGTGCGGTGCGAACTCATCGACAAGGCCCGCCTCGCGGACCTCGAACCGCACGCCCGCGGGGTCAAGGCGATCCACGTTCCCGAGGCCGGCATCGTCAACTACCGGCAGGTGTGCGAGCGGCTCTCGGAGAAGGTGCAACTCGCGGGCGGCGAGGTGGTGTTCGGCGCGCTCGTCACGGCCGTACACCACGCGCCGGGCGGCGTCACCGCGGTCACGCCAAGGGGCGCGTTCACCGCGAAGCAGCTCGTGAACTGCGGGGGGCTGCACTCGGATCGGGTTGCGAGGCTCACCGGGCAGAACCCCGGAGCGAAGATCATCCCGTTCCGCGGCGAATACTTTGCGCTCAAGCCGGCGGCGCACAAGCTGTGCCGCAACCTGATCTACCCGACGCCGGACCCGCGGTTCCCGTTCCTCGGTGTCCACTTCACGCGGATGATCGACGGGAGCGTCGAGTGCGGGCCGAACGCGGTGCTGGCGTTCGGCCGCGAGGGGTACAAGTTCTTCGCCCTGAACCCCCGCGACCTGCTCGAAACGCTGGCCTACCCGGGCTTCCTGCGGATGGCGCTCCAGCACTGGAAGATGGGCCTGGGCGAGATGTGGCGGTCGCTGAACAAGGCCGCGTTCGTGCGGGCGCTCCAGCGGCTCGTGCCCGACGTGACGGCCGACGACCTGCTCCCTGCACCCGCCGGCATCCGCGCGCAGGCGGTCGCCAACGACGGCAGCCTCGTGGACGACTTCCTGATTCAAGAGGCGGACCGCGTGGTGAACGTGTGCAACGCGCCGTCGCCGGCTGCCACCGCGGCGCTCCAGGTCGGTGCGACCATCGTGGACCGCCTTGCCGTGCGATTTGAGTAAAGGCAGAAGAGGTTTATCCGCAGATTACGCAGATGGACGCAGATTTTCAGACAGAGGACAGAGGACAGAGGACTGAGGACTGAGCAGCATACCGCCGGTGTCCGACTGATCTCCGAATTCTATCCTCGGGTTTCTTGTCTCTGAAATCTGTGTCTTCTGCGTAATCGGGTTTCTTGTCTCTGAAATCTGTGTCTTCTGCGTAATCTGTGGATCACTCTCTTCTGCTCTGCTGTCTGATAATCTGCGTCCATCTGCGTAATCTGCGGATAAACCTCTTCGTCTTCACTCTCCCAAGAGGATTCTCCCGTGCCGGTGCAACCGCTCGACCTCAGCCGGCTCAAGGTGTTCCCGCTCGCCGAGCGCACGAGCCTGACGCGGGCCGACGACATCCTCATCGACCCCGACGTGCCGCCGAAGCCGTGCTCCGAGCGGAACGCGGCGCTCGTGGCGGAGTGCGCCGCGAAGATCCGGGCGGCCCGCGACCGCGGCGCGTCGGTCATGCTCATCTACGGCGCGCACCTGCTCCGCAACGGCACCGCGGGCATTCTTGAACGCATGATGGCAAACGGCTGGCTCACCCACCTCGCGACGAACGGGGCCGGCACCATCCACGACTGGGAGTACGCCTGGTTCGGGGCCAGCACCGAGAGCGTCGAGATGGGCGTCGCCGGCGGGTGCTTCGGCACCTGGCACGAGACCGCCACGAACATCCACCTCGCGATCATGGCCGGCGCGCTCGACGGGCTCGGCTACGGCCGCGGCCTCGGGCGGCTCATCCTCGAAGACGGCGTCACGCTGCCGAGCGCTGAGGAGTTAGTGAGGTTGATCATTGCCGAGCCGACGCACCCGCTCACAGCGGCGCGTGCGGACTTGCTCCAGGCGATGCGGACGCAGAACTGGCCCGCGGGCCGCGTGAACATCTCGCACCGGTGGAAGCACGCCTCAATCCTGGCGCAGGCGTACCGACACGGCGTGGCGGTCACCGTTCACCCCGGCATTGGCTACGACATCATCGCGAACCACCCGGTGTTCAACGGCGGCGCGATCGGCCGGGCCGCGGAGTGGGACTTCAAGCTCTTCGGCGGGTCGGTGGACGGGCTCGATGGCGGCGTGGTGCTGTCGGTCGGCTCGGCGATCATGGGTCCGCAGGTGTTCGAGAAGAGCATCAGTTGCGTGAACAACCTGCGGCGGCAATCGGGGCGGGAGGTGGTGAAGGGGCACACGATCTACGTCGTCGACTTGCAGGACGGCGGCGGGTGGGACTGGACGGCGGGCGAACCGCCCAAGACCCACGCCGCGTACTACCTCAGGTTCTGCAAGAGCTACTCGCGGATGGGCGGCGCGATGCACTACGCGCAGTGCGACAACGCCGCGTTCACGCACAACCTCTACCACGCCCTGGCCGGGCGAGGGTGACCGCCTCGGCGAGCGTCGCCGCCCCGTCCGAGTGGGCCGCGAGCGTCGCGCCGACGAACCGGGCGAACTGCTCGGCCTGCGGGGTGCGGCCGTCCGCGAGGATCACCACGCCCGGCTTGTGCTTCGCGACCCGCAACTTCGCCGCGATCAGGAACCCCGACTCGCTGCCGAGTTGCGCCGGCAGGACGACCACGGCCGGCTGCCGCAGGAGGAGCGCGCACGTCAGGTTCGTGGTCTCGGAAACGTTCAGCACGTCCCACCCGCGGGCACCGAGGTCGGCGCTGACCGCGTCGGTGCCGGCCCCGCCCACGAACACGACCCGCGGCTTCGCCCCGCACCCGAACATCGCTCCCAAACATCGCTTGTCGCTCATCGCTGCCCCTCCCCTGCCCTCGAACACGGTGCCCATCTGATTACTCATACCGCCCGGAAGAGCGCTTCTGTCGGGTGCCATGCACCGGAGACACGCCGCCCGCCTAGGATGTTCGCTCCCGGGGCCGGAATCTTTGCCGCCCGGGTCGCGAGCGGTACGGTCGGAAGGTTACCCCTCCCGTGATCGCGTGTCCAGGTCGGAAGGCGACGCCGCGGCCCGCTCCTATACTGACACCTCGCGGGGCCGAGCCCGAAATTCGAAATCCGAAGTACGAAGCACGAAACAACGCCACGCACCCCGGGTCTTGTTCGAGTTTCGAATTTCGTGCTTCGGATTTTGCGTCGCGGCACCGTGGCGGCACCAAACTCGTTTGCACCCTCCCCGGAGCGCACCGCAATGGCCAAGGCCCGCATCTCGATCGGCACCTGGGCGTACCTGTTCAACCAGAAGGAGCCGACCAACGACTTCCACACGATCCTCCACAAGCTGCAAGACCTGGGGTACGACGGGGTCGAGCTGGGCAGCTTCGGCCCGCACCCGAGCCCCGCGTCGCACCCGACGAAGGCGAGCCGGGCGAAGCTGAAGAAGGAGATCGTGGACCACGGGCTCGCGCTGTCCGGCATCGCCGTCGACCTGTGGGCGTTCAAGACCCCCGGCACGTCGATCATGGACGAGACCCCGGCCGCGTACCTGACCGCGTTCCTCGGGTGGTGCGCGTTCGCCGCCGACCTCGACGTGAAGACGATCCGCGTCGACAGCGTCATCGCGCCCGACTACTTCGAGAAGGACACCGAGGGCGCGAAGCTCGGGGCCGACGCGGGCATGGACCGGCTCGTGAAGGTGTGGGACAAGGCGAGCAAGATGGCCGCCGACTACGGCATGAACATCTGCTGGGAGTTCGAGCCCGGGTTCGCGTTCAACAAGCCGAGCGAGATCCTCCAGCTCGTGGACCGGGTCCGCGGCAAGGGGAACAACAACTTCGGCGTGCTGTACGACACGTGCCACGCCCACATGTGCGCCGTAGTCGCCGCCAACCAGACCGGCACGAAGGAGACGCTCCCGGGCGGCGAACTCGAGCTGCTGGAGCGGCTCAAGGGGAAGATCACTCACGTCCACGTCATCGACAGCGACGGGAGCCTGAACGAGCACAACACCTCGACGCACAACCCGTTCGGCACCGGCAAGCTGAACTTCGACCAGCTCGCCCCGGCGCTGCGGGCCGCCGGCGTGCCGCACGACTGGTGGTGCGTGGACCTGTGCTTCTGGCCGGACGCCTGGCAGGTGACCGCCGACAGCAAGAAGTACCTCGACAAGCTCCGCGACAAGTACGCCGCCGTGTGAGTGCGGAGTGCGGAGTTCGGAACGCGGAGTGAAAGACCCATCAGCCGGCGAGCGGGGGGCGTCAGCCCCCCGAGTTCTCCAATGAGCTGAGCCCCATGCCCGCGCCAACCAAACGCCAACGTGCCGCACCGGCAACCTTTGCAGAACTCCACGCCAAACTCGGTGGGGTTCCGCTCGACCGCATCTTGATGAACCCGCCGCCTGACACGGCGAGCGAAGCAGACCTACTCGCCGCGTGGCGGACGCCCCCGCACCACCGCTGGGAGCTCGTCGAAGGCACTCTCGTTGAGAAATACGGCAGCTTCCTCGGCGGGGTCACCGTCGGAGCGTTGTGTGGGTTCCTTGGGAACTGGTTGGACGCCACCGATACCGGTGCCGCCTTCATTGGTAACGTCGCGTACCGGCTGCGCCCCGGTCTGATCCGCTCCCCGTCACTCAGCTACATCCCATGGGAGCGGTTCCCGAACGGAGAACTCCCGGACGAGGAAGTCAGCTCGGTCGTGCCGGCGCTTGTGATTGAGGTGCCCAACGAGACGAACACGCCCGAAGAACTGGCGCGCAAGATCGCAGACTATTTCGCCGCGGGCGCCAGGCTCGCGTGGGTCATCGACCCGCGGGCGAAGACCGCAAAGGCGTACACGTCGGTCAAGAAGTTCAAGGAGTTCGACGAGAGCGGCACGCTCGACGGCGGCAAGGTGCTGCCGGGGTTCAAGCTCCCGCTGGCGCAGCTCTTCGCGGTCGGCAAGCCCCGCATGAGGAAGCCGAAGTGACGCCCCGCCGGCCCGCGTCACGTTGCCGAACCGGCCCGGAGTTCGCATAACTCGTTGTACGTACCTCTCTTCGCTACCCTCACAGTTCGGGCCGGGAATGCACCGGGCGCATCACCGCTGGTGGAGTCCGTCACTCCACCGCGACATGGAGCTGCTGGAGTTCGGCCACGGCGGCGCACGGGTGGTCGCGTTCCCCACGTCCCGCGGGCGGTTCTTCGAGTGGGAGAACCGCGGGATGCACCACGCGCTGGCGCACCTGCTCGACCACGGGCACCTGCACCTCACCTGCGTGGACGCCGTGGACGGCGAGAGCTGGTACGCCTACCACGAGCACCCCGGGGCGCGGGCCTGGCGGCACGAGCAGTACACCAACTACGTCGTCCACGAAGTGCTCCCCTGGACCCAGTGGCGGAACCCGCACCCGTACACCGTCCTGACCGGTGCGAGCTTCGGCGCGTTCCACGCCGCGTCCATCGGGCTCCGGTACCCGGACCGGGTCAACCGGGTGCTGGCGATGAGCGGGCTGGTGGACATCAAGTGGTTCCTCAACGGGTTCCACAACGACACCGTGTACGTCCAGAACCCGCCCGACTTCATCCCCAACGAGCACGACCACGGGCGGCTCGAACAGCTCCGCCGGCAGGACGTGATCCTCGCCGTCGGCAACGGGGACCGGCTCCTGCACCAGAACCGCGAGCTGTCCGCTAAACTGTGGGGCAAGGGCGTGGGCAACGCGCTCCGCGAGTGGGACGGGTTCGCGCACGACTGGCCCGTGTGGCACAAGATGGTGCAGATGTACATTGGCGGGCACGACTAACCGGGGACCGGACGTCGGAGATTGGAGATCGGCGAACTCCGCCACCCCAATTCCCAACCCCCGATCCCCAACCCCCAGGTGAACTGTGAAGAAGGTCGGCGTCATCGTCGGGCGCGAGTGGTCGTTCCCCCCGAAGTTCATCGACGAGGTGAACCGGCGGAACAAGGGCGTCGTCGCGGAGTTCGCCAAGCTCGGCGGCACCCGCATGGACGAGAAGGTCGCCTACGACGTGCTCGTGGACCGCATCTCGCACGAGGTGCCGTACTACCGGAGCTACCTCAAGCACGCGGTGCTCGAGGGCGTCACCGTCGTCAACAACCCGTTCATGTGGACGGCCGACGACAAGTTCTTCGGCGCGTCGCTGTGCGCCAAGCTCGGGCTCGCGCACCCGAAGACGGCCGTGCTCCCGAACAAGGACTACGTCCCCGGGATCGTGAAGGCCGAGAGCCTCCGGAACCTCGTGTACCCGATGGACTGGCAGTCCATCGTGGACTACGTCGGGCTCCCGTGCATCCTCAAGGACGCGCACGGGGGCGGGTGGCGCGGCGTGTACGTGTGCCACAGCGTCGAGGAGCTGATCCGGTACTACGACGGCTCCGGGCTGATGACGATGATCGCCCAGGAGTTCATCAAGTGGGACCAGTACGTCCGCGTGATGTGCCTGGGCCAGGACGTCGTGCTGCCGATGCCCTACGACACCCACGACCGCAAGTACATCCCGGACCCGAACTACCTGACCCCGGCCCTGTACAAGCGGGTCGCCGCCGACTCGCTCAAGCTGGTCCAGGCGCTCGGGTACGACATGAACACCGTCGAGTGGGCCATCAAGGACGGCGTCCCGTACGCGATCGACTTCATGAACCCGGCCCCGGACATGGACCTGAACTCGCTCACCCCCGAGTACTTCAACTGGGTGGTCGAGAAGATGGCCGACCTCGTCATCGACCGGGCGCTGAACCCGAAGCCGCAGCTCAAGGAGCTGCGGTGGAGCAAGTTGTTCTGAAGCCGTGGCGAGCGGGGGGCGTGAGCCCCCCGAGGTAGCGCCGGTGCGGTTCACTCGGGGGGCTCACGCCCCCCGCTCGCCAGGACAGTTCTCATGCCCGATCCCATCTCCGCGTACCACGACCTGCTGGCCCGCGGCGCTCTCGCGGCCGACTCGCAGGCCGAACTCGAACAGGCCCAGCAGCGCCGCGGGCTCACGTTCGGCCCCCGGCCGGTCTGCACCGTGCTCCGGCCCCGGTTCCTCACCGTCCCCCAGTACACGTTCCTGCGGGGCGCGGTGAACGCCCTGCTCCCGGCGTTCCGCAAGGTGTACGCCCGCGGGCTCGCCGACCCCGAGTTCCGCAAGCAGTTCCGCCTGCTCCCGTGGGAAGAAGAGCTCCTCGCCATCGAGCCCGGGTTCGACGAGCCGAGCCCGACCAGCCGGTTCGACGCGTTCTTCGTCTCGCAGGAAGAGCTGCTCTTCACCGAGTTCAACACCGAGACCCCGGCCGGGGCCGGGTACACCGACGCGCTCACCGAGGTCTTCTACGGCCTGCCCGTGTTCCTGGAGTTCCAGCGGGACTTCCACGTGTTCCCGCTCCCGGCCAAGCCGGGGGTGCTGCACGCGCTGCTCGGCTCGTTCAAGCAGTGGCAGGGGCACACGTCGGAGCCGCCGCGGGTCGCGATCCTCGACTGGCGCGAGGTGCCCACGTTCAGCGAGTTCGTCCTCTTCGACGACTACTTCAAGGCGATGGGGATCGAGGCCCGGATCATCGACCCCCGCGACTGCGAGTACCGCGACGGCAAGCTCGTCGCCGGCGACTTCCACATCACCCTGATCTACAAGCGGGTGCTCATCACCGAGCTGATCGGGCGCGGCGGGATCGACCACCCGGTCGTGCGGGCGGTCCGGGACCGGGCCGTGTGCATGGTGAACTCGTTCCGCGGCAAGCTGCTGTTCAAGAAGGCGTCGCTCGCGGTCCTCAGCGACGAGGCGAACGCGGCCCTGTTCACGCCGGACGAACTCGACGCGATCCGCAAGCACATCCCGTGGACCCGCGTGCTCGAACAGGGGATGACCGTGGCCCCGAACGGCACCACGATCGAGCTGCTCCTGTGGACGCTCGCGAACAAGGACAACCTCGTCCTGAAGCCGAACGACGACTACGGCGGGCACGGGATCGTGCTCGGGTGGACCGTGGACGACGAGGCGTGGGGCAAGGCCGTCGCCGACGCGCTCGACACCCCGCACGTCGTGCAGTGGAAGGTGCGGCTCGCCAAGGAGCCGTTCCCGAGCTTCGAGAACGGCGCGCTGCACGTCCTGGAGCGGATGCTCGACACGAACCCCTACGTCGCGTTCGGCGCGTTCACCCACGGGTGCCTGACCCGCATCTCGACCGATCCCCTCGTGAACGTCACCGCCGGCGGCGGCAGCACCGTCCCGACGTTCTTGATCGAATCTCGGTGAAGAGTGTCGGGAGTGTTTGAAGTGTTGAGAGTGTTTGGGGAGTATGATTGACGTGACCGGGAATTGTGCCGAGCGGCCTCCCCGCATCCTCTCCGACACGAAACACTCTCAACACTCAAAACACTCCCCCCATGCAAGCTCCGTCGCTCACGCTCGGGATCGAGGAAGAGTACCAGATCATCGACCCGGCGACCGGGGAGCTGAAGTCGTTCATCACGCAGATCCTCGACGAGGGGAAGCTCGTCCTCAAGGAGCAGATCAAGGCCGAGCTGCACCAGTCGATGGTCGAGGTCGGCACCGAGATCTGCCGCACCCCGGCCGACGCGCGGGCCGAGCTGGTGAAGCTGCGGCGGTCGATCACGGGGCTCGCGGGGAAGCACGGGCTGGTGATCGCGGCGGCCGGGTCGCACCCGTTCTCGAACTGGGAGCAGCAGGAGATCACGCCGTTCGAGCGGTACCTCGGGGTCCAGAACGACATGCAGGACCTGGCCCGGCAGCTCCTGATCTTCGGCACCCACGTCCACATCGGGATCGAGGACCGCGAGTTCCTGATCGACGCCATGAACGTCGCCCGGTACTTCGCCCCGCACGTCCTGTGCCTGTCCACGTCGTCCCCGTTCTGGAGCGGGCGGCGGACCGGGTTGAAGTCGTACCGGTCGATCATCTTCCGGCACTTCCCGCGGTCCGGCATCCCGCCCCGGTTCCAGGGCACCGCCGAGTACGACGGCATGGTCGACGCGATGGTCCGCACCGGGTGCGTCCCGGACGGCTCGAAGATCTGGTACGACGTGCGGCCCAACCACCGGTACCCGACGCTCGAGTTCCGCATCTGCGACGTGTGCACCAAGGTAGACGAGGCCGTATGCATCGCCGCGATCTTCCAGGCGATCATCGCCAAGCTGTGGAAGCTCCGGCGCGACAACCTGACGTTCCGCGAGTACCCCACGGAGCTGATCGAGGAGAACAAGTGGCGGGCCGTGCGGTACGGGCTCGAAGGCAAGCTCCTCGACCTCGGCAAGCAGAAGGAGGTCCCGGTCCGCGAGCTGATCCACGAGCTGATCGACTGGTTCCTCCGCGACGTGATCGACGAGCTGGGCACCCGCAAGGAGATCGAGTACGCCTACACGATCATGGCCGGCGGCTCCAGCGCCGACCGGCAGCTCAAGACGTTCGCGGACACCGGCACCACCCGGGCCGTCGTGGACCAGTTGGTGCGGGAGACGCAGGAGGGGATAGAATAGTTTCGAGTTTCGAGTTCAAAGTCTCGTGATTCGTGCCGGGCCGCCCCGCGTTCGGGGGCCGCAACTTTGAACTCCAAACTCGAAACTCGAAACCGGGCCTGCGATGCAAGAGTACTCCCGCGACGGCATCTCGTTCAAGTTCCCGACGAACTGGCGGGCCGAGGCCGAGGACACGGAGGACGGCGGGTGGGCCGTCACCGTCTCCAGCCCGGACACGGCGTTCGCGCTGGTGTCGCTCCGGCCCGACGCCGGGCCCCCCGCGGACCTCGCCGACCAGATCCTCGACGCGCTCAGGGCCGACTACCCGGAACTCGACGCCGAGAACCGCGTCGAAACCGTCGGCGGGGTGATGGCCGTCGGGCACGACATCGACTTCCTGACGCTCGACGCGGCGGTCGCGTGCCGCACCCGGGCGCTCGACACCTTGGCCGGCGCGCTGGTCGTGATGACCCAGGTGAGCGGCTACGACCGGGCCGAAAACGAGCCGGTCCTGCGGGCCGTCGTCGCGTCCGTCACGATCGAGGACTGACGCCAACTTCTTTGCCCTCTCCCCTTGCGGGAGAGGGTGACGCGAGTCTTCGAGCGGCGGGTGAGGGGTAAAGCGATCTGAGTTGCTGACGCTTCACCCCTCACCCGGCCGCGAAGCGCGGCCACCCTCTCCCGCAAGGGGAGAGGGCAAAACATCTGCGACTCTCGTTCAGCTCGATTGGTCTTCGACTTGTGAGGCAGTGGCACCGTGAGGCGAGCCGTCATCACCGTTGGGCTGGGGTTCGGCGACGAGGGCAAGGGGGCCACCGTCGACTTCCTCGCCCGCGACCTCGGGGCCGACCTCGTCGTGCGGTACTGCGGGGGGAGCCAGGCCGGGCACAACGTCGAACTCCCCGACGGCCGCCGGCACACGTTCTCGCAGTTCGGGGCCGGCACGCTCGCTCCGAGCCCCGCCAAGACCTACCTCGGCCCGGCGTGCGTCGTCGACCCGCCCGCGATGCTCCGCGAGGCCCGGCACCTCGCCGAACTCGGGGTCCGCGACCCGCTCCGGCTCGTCACCGTTCACCCCGATTGTCTCGTCGCCACGCCGTGGCTCCGGCTCCTGAACCGCGCCCGCGAGTTGGCCCGCGGCGACGCCCGCCACGGCTCGTGCGGCCAGGGCGTCGGCGAGGCCCGCAGCTACTGGCTCCGGCACGGCCGCGACGCGGTCACCGCCGGCGACCTCCGCGCCCCCGACACCCTCGCGGCCAAGCTCGAACTCCAGCGGCAGCGCGTGCTCCTCGAACTCCAGCCGCTCGTCGAGTCGTGCGACCCGGAACCGCTCCGCGAGCTGGTGTGCGGGGCCGCCGAACTCAGCGGCACCGACGCGGCCCGCGAGGTGGCCGAGTCCGCGTTCCGCGAGGTGACCGTCTCGCCCGACGCGCCCCCGCACCGCACCGCGATCCTCGAAGGCGCGCAGGGCGTGCTCCTCGACGAGTACCGCGGGTTCCACCCGTTCACGACGTGGAGCACGGTCACCGCGCACCACGCCTGGGAGATGGTCGAGCGCCTCGGGTCGGAGGCGGTGTGCGTGCTGGGGCTGACGCGCGCGTACCACACGCGCCACGGGGCCGGGCCGCTGCCGACCCACTCGGCGGAACTCACCGCGAAGCTCCCCGACCCGGGCAACCCGTGGAACGCCTGGCAGGGCGCGCTGCGGTGCGGGTGGCTCGACCTCGTGCTGCTCCGGTACGCGGTCGGCGTCACCGGCCCGCTCGACGGCATCGTCGTGAACCACCTCGACCACGTCGGGGCCGGGTTCCGGTTGTGCGACTCCTACGAGGGCGGCGAACTCGTCCCGTCGGCGTTCCCCGACCTCGCGTGGCAGGCCCGGCTCACGGCGCAGGTGCAGGGCGCGCGGCCCGTGCTCACGCCGGCCGGCCCCGACGACGTGGTGCGGGCGCTGGGCAGCGTCATGGCCCCGGTCGTGATCCGCGGCTCCGGCCCGACGCACCGCGACCGCCAGAACCTCGGCCTGACGTTCCGCAAGCGGCGCGCGTCGACGTAACGAGTGGTCCCCTCGATCCGCGAGCAGTGGGTGCGACTCGCCGGCGTTGGATCGGACGATGACTTTGTCGAAACGCGATCAAAGCCTCCCGTGCGGGTCACAAATCTCGCGCCCGTCATTAAAAACTTCGTCGTTTGCTCAGAATGGCGAATTGCATTGGACGCGGCGACGTCAACACATTAAACTTTGGGCGAAGCCACACCGGCTCTTCATAGTTGCTGCGCCACGTCATACAGACAGACCCGACCCATGCGCCCTCTCCCGGCTGCGTTGGTGACCTTCTCGGTGCTCGCACTCGCGGGGTGCGGTGGCGGACCGGACAAGTCGCCCGTTGCGGCGCGGTCCTACGATTCCGAGGCAATGGCGCGGTCCGCGATGGCCCAGTTCGACAAGAACGTGAACGGTTCCATCGAGGGGCCGGAACTCGACGCCTGCCCCGGCCTGAAGGCACTCGCCGCGAACCTGGATGTCGCGCCCGACGGCAAGCTCACCGCCGACCGCCTCAAGGCGCGGTTCGAGACGTACCGCTCGGTGGGCGCGATGGGGTTCCCGGTCCGCGTGACGCTCGACGGCACCCCGCTGGCCGACGCCGTGGTGGTGCTCACGCCCGAGGAGTTCATGGGCGGGGTGACCGACCCCGCGACCGGGAAGACCGGGCCGGACGGCACGGTCTCGAACTACGCCGTCGGCGGCCGCGAACTGCCGGGCCTCCCGCCCGGCGTGTACCGCATCGCCGTCACGAAGGACGGCGTCGCGGTCCCGGAGCGGTACAACGCGAAAACGGCGCTCGGGTGCGAGGTGTCCGGCGGGGGCCGCGGCGGCAACTCCGGCCTCGACCTGAAGCTCGAAACCAGGTCAAAGCCCAAGACGAAGGACAAGGACAAGAAGTAGTTCGGTCCCATCCGACCCGTTCATTCTCGCCCGCGAGGTCATTCACATGGCGTCTTCTCGACGTTCCAACCGACAGGGGTTCACCCTCATCGAACTGCTGGTGGTGATCGCGATCATCGCGATTCTCATCGGCCTATTGCTGCCCGCCGTGCAGAAGGTCCGCGAGTCGGCCAGCCGACTGAAGTGCAGCAACAACCTGAAGCAGGTCGGCATCGCCATGCACAACTGCCACGACGTCTACGGGCACTTCCCGTCGGGGGGGTGGGGTTGGAACTGGGTCGGCGAGCCGGGCCGCGGGGTCGGCGCGGGGCAGCCCGGCGGGTGGGTGTACAGCATCCTCCCGTACTGCGAGCAGGGGGCGCTGGCCGACCTCGGAGCCGGTGAAGCGTTCGGGTCGGCGGCGCACCTCGCCGCGCACCAGAAGCGGGCTCAGGCCACCCCGCTGATCTTCAACTGCCCCAGCCGCCGCCCGCCGGTGCCGTACGCCGCGTCGTACACGTACCGCAACATGACCTCGCTCCCGGCCGGGGGCCTGGGCCGCACCGACTACGCCGCGTGCTCGGGGACCGGGGCGGTCGAACTCGACGGCGGGCCGTCGGACCTGGCCGGCGGCGACACCCTGGCCGCGAACGTGCTCGACGGCGTGTTCGGCCGCAAGAGCCAAACGCGGATCCTCGACATCACGAAGGGGACGAGCAACCAGCTCCTCGTCGGCGAGAAGTACCTCAACCCCGAGAACTACACCACGGGCGCCGACGGCGGCGACAACGAGTGCATGTACACCGGGCTGAACAACGACGTGTACCGGCACACGAGTGAGGTGCCGATCCAGGACCGCCCGGGGGTCGGCAGCGCGACCCGGTTCGGGAGCATGCACCCGGCCGGCATCACCGTCGTCCAGGCCGACGGCGCGGTCCGCCAAATCTCCTACCAGGTCAACGCCGCCGTGTTCAACGAGTACGGCAAGATCGCCAGCAGCTCGGTGATTAACATCGACTGACGTGAACAGCATGGCTTCGTTTCTTTGTTGGTGGGGCAGGCATTCTTGCCTGCCTCCAGACGCCTTCGGA
>NZ_JBHYGG010000267.1:0-44758 GCF_051859125.1 Gemmata sp. | reverse complement strand
GCGAGGGGGTGCGCCTCACCCCCTCGCTGGCGCTCAGGGTTCGCCGGGCCAGCGGACCAAATCCACAGGTACACCCCGTCTGGTCAACCGCCCCGGCGTGCGGTTCCGGTTTCGATCCCCACGGGATTCGAGTTGAACCGCTGGGAGATTCGGGCATAATTACACAGGTGTGATGGTTGCCGCCCGCGCGAACCGGTTCGAATCAACCGCGAGGTCCGGTACTCCACACGACCTGCTCAATCGCCCCACGTCCGCCCGAGGTGTCTCATGTCCCTCTCCCGTGCCTGCCGCGGTGCGTTCACGCTCATCGAATTGCTCGTCGTGATTGCCATCATCGCGATCCTCATCGGGTTGCTCCTCCCCGCCGTCCAGAAGGTCCGCGAGGCCGCCGCCCGCACGAAGTGCCAGAACAACCTGAAGCAAATCGCTCTCGCCACGCACTCGCACCACGACGCGCGGGGCTACTTCCCGACCGGCGGGAACCGGTGGGCGGATCCGCTCACGCTCGTCGGCGGCGCGCCCGCGGCCCCGCCGGCGCAGCAACTCGGCTGGGCGTTCCAGATCCTGCCGCACCTCGAGCAGGAGAACGTCTACCGCATCACCAACGACACCACCCTGAAGGCCCAGGTGATTTCCGGGTACTTCTGCCCGAGCCGCCGCGCCCCGACCACCATCACAACGGGCCACGGCACCCGCGGAGTCATCGACTACTGCGCCGTCACCGGCCCCGGGGGCGAGTACCACGGCAGCGGCCCGTACTACGGTGTGATCGTGCGAAACTACCTCGGCGAGCAGGGGCCGGGCGTCGCGCTCACCGGTCTGTGCCGCATGGACATGGTCTCCGACGGCACCTCGAACACGATGGTGTTCGCCGAGAAGCGGCTGAACCCGACCCAGTACGCGACCGGTTCGAGCTACGACGACACCGGGTACGCGGTCGGGTGGGACAACGACAACGTCTGCCTGACGAGCTACCCGTTCGACCGCGACGGCACCTCTGCGAACCAGCACCAGATCGGGTCGGCGCACATCTCGGGGGTCACGGCCGCGTTCGCCGACGGGTCCGTCCGCGGGGTCAAGTACGGCACCACGACCGCGGTCCTCAACGCCCTGGGCGACCGCCGCGACGGCCAGGTCATCGACCCGAACGGGTTCTGATGCCACGTCGCGTGGGTTCGAGTTCCACGTTGCGGACCTACGCGGAGGGACTTCCCGGGAGGACCGTAGCGGGCTCCCGGTGGGCCGATGTCCCCAGCACGACCGTCAGCAGCAGGGATGCGTCTTCAAGGCACCGGACCGAGTGCGGTTCCCCGGCTGGCAGGTACAGCATTTGGCCCGCCGCGAGGTCGTGCGTCCGGCCGAGGGCGGTGAAGGCGATCTTCCCTTCGAGGCACTGCACGGTGATCTCGCCACGGGCCTTGTGTTCGGCCAGCGCCTTGCCCGCGGCCATCACGAGGCGGATGACCTCGACCTTCTCGGTCTTGAGCAGCGTGCCGGTGCTGGCCGTCGCCAGGGCCGGTCCCAGGGGGCGAACGTCAATGACCTCGCCGGGCCGCGCGTGAGCAACTGCCATCCTTCGCCTCCTTCAAAGAACCGCACCCGTCAGGGGTGCTTCTCGTCTTCAATGCAGCGGAGCAGCTTCGCCAGGACCGCCTCGGCGGCCAGTCCCTGCTCCCGACACGCGTACCCCAGCGACTTTCCCCCGCAGCAGTAGTCGATGCCCAACTGCTGAAACACCGCCAGGGTCTCGGGGTGTTCGATGACCCAATCGGGGACGGACGTGTCGAGGTCGCACGAGGTCATGGCGCGTCTGCCTTGCGGAACGAGTGGCCCGTCTTGAGCCCGGCCACGAAGACGACCAGGGCGACCGCCCCCAGGAAGAACACCGTGTCGCCCGGCACCCGCATCCAGCGGAGCCACTGCATCGTGGGCGTCTGCAGGAACTCCGAACTGCGGGCGTACCAGTACCCGTGATCGACCGAGGCCCACGTCTGCATCAGGCCCACGGGGAGCAGGCTCAGGACGCACATCATCATCAGGCCGCCGTTGAGCGACCAGAACGAGAACCGGAGCACCCCGTCCTTCCACTCCCGGCCCGGAATCAGCGCCCGCAGGCACACCAGCATCAGCCCAATGCCGAGCATCCCGTACACCCCGAACAGGGCGGCGTGGCCGTGCAGCGGCGTCGTGTTCAACCCCTGCATGTAGTACAGGGCGACGGGCGGGTTGATCATGAACCCGAACAGCCCCGCCCCGATCATGTTCCAGAAGGCGACGGCCACGAAGAAGTAGATCGGCCACTTGTACTGCTTCACCCACGGCGTCAGCCGGGACCGCCGCAGGTCTTCCATAGCGTCGAACCCCAGCAGCACCAGCGGCACGACCTCCAGGGCGCTGAACACCGACCCCCACGCCAGGGCGACCGTGGGCGTCCCCGAGAAGTACAGGTGGTGGCAGGTGCCGATGATCCCGCCCGACAGGAAGATGGTGGCCGACAGCAGCGCCGCCGCCGCCGCCACGCCGGGGCGGACGAGGCCCAGTCGCATGAAGAAGAAGGCGATGACCGTGGTGGCGAAGACCTCGAAGAAGCCCTCCACCCACAGGTGGACGACCCACCACCGCCAGTACTCGACCATCGACAGGTGCGTGTGGTGGCCCCAGGTCAGGCCGGCCCCGTAGAACAGGGCGATGGCGGCGCTCGCCACGGCCAGTAGCGCCACCAGTTGCTTCTGCTCGCCCGGCTTCCGCAGCGCCGGGAGCAGCGCCCGGACCATCAGGAAGAACCACAGCAGCAGGCCCACGAAGAGGCCGATCTGCCACACCCGCCCGAGGTCGACGTACTCGTACCCCTGGTGGCCGAAGTAGAACGACGCCGTGTCCGACATCGTGTTGTGGACGCTCAACAACTCCCCGGTGAGCGACCCGACGACCACCACCAATAGTGCCACGAACAGGACGTTCACGCCGAGCCGCTGTCCCCTGGGTTCGTGTTCGCTGACCAGCGGGCCGATGAACAGCCCCGCCGCCAGCCACGCCGTCGCAATCCAGAACAGCCCCATCTGGATGTGCCACGTCCGGGTCACACTGTACGGCAGCCAGTCGGCCAGCGGGATGCCGTAGAACCCGTTCCCCTCGACGCCGTAGTGGGCCGTCACCACGCCGAGCAACATCTGCACCAGGATCAGGGCCGACACGACCCAAAAGTACTTGACGGTCGCTTGCTGCGACGGCGTAGCGACCCACCGGCCCAGCGGGTCGGTTTCCGGCAGGGGCTTCACTTCCTCCTCGCTCCGGCGGGCGGCGTACCACCACACCATCGCCGAGATGCCCGCCAACAGCACGATGATGCTCACCCCGGTCCACACCACCGTATCGCCCGTGGGCCGGTTGCCGACCAGTGGCTCGTAGGGCCAGTTGTTCGTGAACGTGGCCCCTTCGCTGGGCCGGTTCGTGCTCGCCGCCCATGCGGTCCAGAAGAAGAAGGCCGACAGTTTCTTCAAGCGGTCGGGGTCGGTCACCGCCCCCCTGGGGATGGCGTACTCGGACTTGCCGTTGGCGAACACGTCGCTGTAGTGCTTGAGATTCGCCTGAAAGGCTTCCGCACGGACGGGTGCGACGGTGACGGTCCCGGTGGCGGGGTCGTAGGTGTTCGTCCGCATGACCTTCGCCAACCGGCCCTGGAGTTGCGCCTGCCGCTCGCCGTCCAGCGTGGCGTATTCGGTTCCGAACTCGGCCTTCGCCCAGCGGTCGAGGATGAAGGTGGCCTCCCGGTGCAGCCAGTCGGCGGTCCAGTCGGGGGCGACGTAGCTGCCGTGGCCCCAAATCGAGCCGACTTCCATGCCGCCGAGGGCTTGCCAGACGTTCTGGCCCGCCTGAACCTCGCCCTCGGCAATCAGGACCGTGCCGTCGGTCGTGACGACCCGGGCGGGCAGCGGCGGCATCTCCTGGTGGATGCGGGTGCCGATCCACCCCAGCACGAGGAACGACAGGACCATGACCAGGGTGAAGGCGATCCAGAGTCGTTTCATGCCGTCCTCTCGGTCATTCCGCCGCCCGCTTCCGGGTCTTGTGGACCAGCGGGCAGTTGTCGGTCGAACCCTTCGCCCGGCAGCGCTCCACGACCCTGCCGAGCGCCCGCTTCATCCGCCGCAGGGCGTGGATTTTCGCCTCGATGTCGACGATCTTGGCCTCGGCCCGGCCGCGAACGTGTTCGCAGTCGGTGGCGGCGGTCGACAACTCCAGCAGGTCCCGAATCTCGGCGAGGGTGAAGCCGAGTTCCTTGGCCCGCCGGATGTAGTCCAGCCGCTCGACCGTGGACCCGTCGTACTGCCGGTAGCCGGACGGCCGGCGCTGCGGCACCGGCAGCAGCCCCTCCCGCTCGTAGAAGCGGATCGTCTCGATCCCGGTCCCGGAGAGCCGGGCGACCTCGCCGATCTTCATGGCCTTCATCGAGTACGCCCCCGCAGCGAGCGACGGTAGCCCCATCTTACAGCCTGGAGTATACTACAGAGTCAAGAGACGTCCCGGGGCACCGGGCGAACGGGGTTGCCGATGGCCTACGACGAGTCCCTCGCCGCCCGCATCCGGGACGCCCTGGCCCGCACGAGGGGCGTCGAAGAACGGACGCTGTTCGGCTGCTTCTGCTTCTTCCTCGACGGCAACGTGCTGGCGGGGGTCTGGAAGGACCGGCTCATCGCCCGCCTCGGCCCCGACGATGGGGAGGCGGCGCTCCGGGAGCCGCACGTCCGGGCGTTCGACATCACCGGCAGGCCGATGCGGAACTGGGTGGCGGTCGAGCCGGAGGGCGTCGAGGACGACGACCAGTTGAAGGCGTGGGTCGAGCGGGCGGCGACGTTCGTGCGGACGCTGCCGAGAAAGTGAGAGAGGCGGAAGTCGAGCGGAGCCAGCCGTACTGGCCAGCCCGCACGTCACCGGTGCGAGCGGGCCGCCGTCCGCGTGAGCTCGTGCATCGCTCAAGGTTTCGGTGCCCGAGTAGCCCGCCGCGACCGGGACGTCGGCCGCGCCCGCGAAGCGCACCCAAGAAGCCGAGCATGCCCGCCGAGCGCGGGTCCGCCGTGGGCACCTCATCTGCCGCCGGTGCGCGTGCGCACGGGGGGCACACATTGTGATCGCCACGGCGGACGCCCGCCGGCTACTGCACGAACACGAACTGTTTGGTGTTCAGGAGCGCGTGGGCCAGGTCGGCGACGGTCAGGCCGCGGGCCGCGGCAGCCCCCCACGCGGCCCGCTCACCGGCCGTCGGCCTCCGCGACAGCACCGCGAGGAACACCGCGTCGCCCCGGGCCTCCGGGGTGCCGGCGCGGTTGACGAACGCCATCAGCGGCGAGTACCGCGACAGCACGCCCCGGTCCGTCATCAGGTCGCTGTTCAGGAGCAGGAGCGCCTGGGGGATCGTCGCCGTGCGGTTCGAGTTCTCCACGAAGTCGCGGTCGCTCTGCCCCATCGTCCGCAGGAAGTGGCCGCGCGGGGCCGGGCTCTCCAGTTCCGACGCGCGGACCCACTCGCCCCGGCCCCGCTCGCAGTACGCGACGAACCCGACCCGGTCGGCCCCGGTGAACCCGAGCTTTGCGGCGAGGCTCCCGAGCCGATCCCGCTCGGCCTTCGCCTCGGCGTCCTTCTCCGCCTGGGTCTTCGGGGCCGGGCCGTACCCCGGGACGTGCATCCGCCGCCAAGTCTCGCTCGTCAGGACGCGGGCGTTCGGGTGGACCTGGTACGTCGGGTCGGGGACGGGTGCGGCGTCGGGGCCGCCCTTCTTCTTCGCGAGGTTGTCGAGCAGCGGCATGATGAACCCGCGGGCCAGCGCCTCGCCGCGCTGCCGCGAGATGTCGCCCTCCTGGTGGGCGAGGTCGCGGAACTTCTCCGTCTCGCCGTTCCGCTTCGCGACCACCATCGCCTCGCGGATCGCCAGCTCGCGCTTCGCCAGTTCCCGCTCCCGGACCAGCCGGGCGGCCGCCATCTCCAGCAGCTTCTCGCCGTCGAACTCCAGGTACGCCTCGAACGCCATCTTCGAGACGTTGACCCGCCGCTCGTCGCGGGCCTCGCGGTCGCGGTCGCGGGCGTCCGGGTCGTGGCTCGCCAGGGCGACGACCGAGTCCCAAACCTGCTCGGCCGACATCCGCCGCAGCACCGGCCCGGTGAAGTGGTACACGCCGCCCCGGGCGAACTCGTCGCGGCCCGCGGCCGACTGGTACGCCCTCGTGTTGGCGACGGCGGCGAGGAAGAACTTCATGTCGTAGCCGCTCGCGACCATGAGCCGCTCGAGGCGCGCCTCCACCTCGGGGACCATCGCCTTCGTGTCGTCGCGGAGGTCGTCGAACGCCTCGGTCAGCGGGACGCCGAACAGCTCCCGCCACAGGCGGTTCACGACCACGCGGGTGAACCGCGGGTTCTTCGGCGACGCCACCCAGTCGGCGAACGCCGCGGCCGGGTCCTGCCCCGGGGCGACCTCGGCCGCCGCCCCCATCGGCGTCGCGGGCTTCATCGCCTCGAACGGCTTGCCGTCCTTCTCCTTGAAGTCGTGCGGGAGCTTGAGCACCCGGCCCGCGTCGCGGTCGAGACCCACCGGGCTGAACAGTTGCCCGACGCACCCCTTGATGACCCCCGCGATGCCCCGGGTCTCGATCGCGTCGAGCCGGGTCCTCTTCTTCTCGGCCGCGGCCGCCCCGCCGTCCGCGGCCCCGGCCTTCTCCTTGAGGAAGTCGGCCTGGATCGCCTGCTCCCGCGCCCGGATGGCCGCCCGCGCCACGGCGAACGGCTCGTTCACCGACCTGGTGCCGTAGGTGTACGCGGCCAGGTGGTAGAACTCGGTCTGCTTCCACTTGTCGAACGGGTGGTCGTGGCACTGGGCGCACTCGATGCGGGTGCCGAGGAAGATCCGGGACGTGATCGCCATGTTGTCCAGCGGCATGTCCGGGTCGCGGTGGTAGTACCCGACCGCGGCGTTGTCCCAGGCGTACCCCTTCGCCCCGAGCATGTCGCGGACGAACCGGTCGTACGGCTTGTTCGCGCGCAGGCTCTCGCGGATGTACGTCCCGTACACGGCCTCGATCACGTTCGCCTGGTTGACCGACCGCGACTTGTACCGCAGCACGTCGGCCCACAGGTGGAAGAACCGGGCGGCGTAGCTCTCGCGGGCGAGGAGGTCGTCGATCAGGGCGGCCCGCTTGTCCGGGGGCGCGGCGCGGAGGAACGCGGTCGCCTCGTCGCCGGTCGGGACGCGGCCCGCGAGGTCGAGGTAGACGCGGCGGACGAACACCTCGTCGGAAATCGGCTCGTTCCGGGCGACCCCGTTCGCCTTCCAGTGGGCTTCGAGGAGCGCGTCGATCTCGGCGGCGGCCGCGCGGGCGGACCGGGCCGGAAGGGCGGCCTCGGCGGCCGGTGCGGGGGCGGCCGCGGCCGCGAGGAGGAGCAGGCAGGCGGTCACACCGCCGGGAATCGTCTTCATGGCAGCCTCGGGGTGTGGGGGTCAGGAGAACAGCTTCACGGCCGGCTTGCCCTTGTCGGCGACCTTGAACGGCCGCCGGGTCGGGGACATGACGACCTCGTCGAGCGGCAGCCCGAGGGCGTGCTCGATGGTCGCGTTGAAGTCGGGGATAGTCAGCGCGTCGTCGGCGACCTCCTCGCCCGTCGCGTCGGTGCGGCCGTACGCGGCCCCGGGGGCGACCCCGCCGCCGAACAGCGCCGCCGAGAACGCCTTGGGGTAGTGGTCGCGGCCGAGGCTCGTGTTGATCTTCGGGGTCCGCCCGAACTCCGTCGCCACGACGACGAGCGTGTCCCTCAGCATCCCGCGGTCGTGGAGGTCGCCGACGAGGCTCGCGAGACCGCCGTCGAGTTGCCGGCTCAGGTCCGGGGTGGCGACGAAGTTCCCGGCGTGCGTGTCCCACCCGTGCAGACTCACCTCGACGAACCGGACGCCGCGCTCCACCAGCCGTCGGGCGAGCAGGCACCCCTGGCCGAACGGCTCCTTCCCGTAGGCGTCGCGGGTCGCCGCCGCCTCCTGCGTAAGGTCGAACGCCGCGACGTCCTTGCACGCCATCATCTTCACCGCGCCGTCGTACGCCCCGGCGTGGGCCGCGACCCCGCTCTGCTTCGGGAACTCCTTCACGAACTCGGCGTCGAGGTCGGCCGCCAGCCGCAGCCGCTCCCGGAGGCCGTCGGCCGTGAGGCCCTTCTGGCGCTCGATGTCCCGGAGGCCGTTGGCGGGGTTGTTCACGAACAGCGGGCCGTGCGCGGGCGGCAGGAACCCCGCGCCGGGGTGGCGGCTCGCGTTGCCGACGTACACCATCGCCGGGAGCGCCGGGTTGCCCGCCCCCTGGAAGTGGCTCAGCCACGCCCCCATCGCCGGGTGGCTGATCGTGCCGCGGAGCTGGTAGCTGGTGTGCATGAAGTAGTTGCCCTGCTCGTGCGCCCCCTGGGTGGAGGTGAGCGAGCGGACGACCGCTCCGCGGTGCATGACCTTCGCCGTGCGGGGCAGGTACTCGCCGAGCTGGACGCCCTCGGCGCTGGTGCGGATGGTCTTCGTCGGGCCGGCGACGTCCCCGGTCTTCGGGTCCCACGTGTCGACGTGGCTCATCCCGCCGTCCATGTACAGGTAGATCACGTTCTTGGCGCGCCGGGCCGGGGCGCCGGGCCGCGCGGCGGGGGCCGGTTCGGCGGCGGTCAGGGCACCGGGGAGCAGGCCGACGCCCAGGAAGGAGTGGGCGGCGCGGGCGAGGAGCCGACGACGGGTCAGGTCGTCGGCCCGGCGGAGCAGGTCGGGCATGGTCGCGGACTCCGGTGGGGAGGTGGGGCGGGGTAGGGGGTGCGATGCCGGCTTCTTGAATTGGTCACCGGGCGGGCGGACCTGCCGCGACGTTGCCATTTTTCACGCGGGGCGGAATGTAACGGCCGGCGGGGAACGCGGCGGATCGTCCCCCCGTGCGACCAGAATGTGTGGACACCCGCGGCGCTCATCCGCCGCCCACAGGAGTTCTCCATGCGAACCGCGTTGCCCCTCGTGCTCGTTGCCGCCGCCGGAGTCATTCACGCCCGGGCCGAGAAGCCCGACCCGGAACCGAAGCTGGACGGGAGCTGGGCGGTCGTGAAGGCCGCGGAGGGGGGCGTGCCCCTGGTCGGCGGCGGCACCCACCTCACCCTCGTGACCTTCGATCAGGACGGCGGGTACCGGCTGGTCTTCCGCAAGGTGAGTGTCACGGCGATGGGCGTGACGGACGCGGGGGGGTACGAGGAGGTGGGGAAGTTCCGGGTGAGCGGGCGGGAGTTGGATCTGCTCGACAAAGGGGGAAGACCGTGTCGCGGAAGGGGATCTTCAAGTTCGACAAGGGCGAACTCGTCGTGGCCCTCGGCCCCGACCGGCCGAAGTCGTTCGACCCGCCCAGGCTCGACGCCGAGGGGCGCGACGTGTGGGTGCTGACCCTTCGGCCGGCAAAGAAGTGACCGGCGGGGCGAGATTTCCCGGCAGGTGCGGTCGCGTCGTAACCATGTAGAGGTGCGGCCCCGCGCCGCGGCCCGGAGGCGCCCGTGGACGACGACGGCTCCCGACGGTTCGTGATGTTGTTCGCGCGGCACGAGCGCGACCTGTACCGGTACGTCCTCACGCTCCTGCCGTCCCCGGCCGATGCCGAGGACGTGGTCCAGGAGGCGGCCGCGGCGCTGTGGCAGAACTTCGGGGGCTTCGACCCCGGCCGCCCGTTCCTCCCGTGGGCGTGCCGGTTCGCGTACCACCAGGTGCTGAACTTCCGCCGCCGGCAGAGGACGCACCGCCGCCTCTTCTCGGACGCGGTGGTCGAGGCGCTGGCGGTCGAGTGGCCGGCGGACTCCGAGGGGGCCGACGCCCGGCGCGAGGCCCTCGACGGGTGCCTCGGGAAGCTCCCCCCGGGGGACCGCGACCTCGTCCGCCTCCGGTACGCCGCCGAGGACGACGTCACGGCGCTGGCCGGGCGGACCGGGCAGACCGCGAACGCCCTTTACAAGTCGCTCCAGCGCATCCGCAAGAGCCTGATGGATTGCGTAACACGCACCCTGGCAGAGGAGCGATAACTGATGGCCGAGGTGGACCCGCTCCCGCACGACCTGGCCGCGCTGTTTTCGGAAGTGGTCGAGGGCACCATCACCGACGAGCGGTTCGCGGAGCTGAACGCCCGCCTCGAAGTCGATCCCGAGGCCCGACGACTGTACGCGCGGTACATCGAACTGCACGCCTCGCTGGAACGCCGCTGGGCGGAGGCCCCGACTCCGGCGGCCGTTCCCCGAACTGCCCGCCGGGGCTGGCAACGGGCGATCGCAGGGGTCGCCGCGCTGGCGGCCACTGTGGCCCTGGTGATGTTGCTCCGCCCGCCCCCCGGCCCCGGTCCTGACACCTCGGCCGAGACGGCGCCCGCTCCGTACGCGACCCTGGTGGCCGCCCACGGAGCGGTCTGGGCCGACCCGAACGTGGACCTCGCCCTGTCCGCCGGACAGCTCCCGGGGGTCGCGCTCAAACTCGACGCCGGGACCGCCGAGTTCCTCCTCGCCGACGGGGCGACCGTCGTCGCCCGCGGGCCTGCGGCCGTGCGGTTCCCGGCCCGCGGCCGGGTGGCCGTGGACCTCGGCCGGGTGTTCTGCCGGTGCCCGACGCCCGCGTCGCGGGTGGTGGTCGAGACGCCCGCCGGCGAGGTGATCGACCTGGGGACCGAGTTCGCCGTCGAGACCCGGCCGGACCGGACCGCCCGCGTCGCCGTGGTCAGTGGCGAGGTGCGGGTCGGGTCGGCCTCCGGGCCGTCGCTGCGGAAGGGCCAGTCCGCCGAGGTCCGGGCCGACGGGCAACTGGTCGTTCGCGCGCTGACGGCGGCCGAGTTGGCCGATCTCGGCGGGGCCGGCCCTTCGGCCGAGGCCCCTGGTCCGGCCGGGGAGAACCGGCTGAGCGACCCGGGGTTCGACCGCGGCCTGGCCGCCGACACCTGGGGCGGGACCGAGGGCCACCTGGCCCCCGACACGGGGGGCCGGGCCGGTCCCGGGCTCCGCGTGTCCGCCCGCGGGTTCGCCACCTTTCCACTCTGCCGGCAGTGGGTCCGGACCGGCGACCTCGGCGGCAAGTTGGTGGTGGCCTCGGTCTGGGCCGCCACCCCGGCCGACGACCCCATCTCGCCCGGACAGTTCGCCGGGCTGAAGGTGGTGTTCCTGGACGCCCGCGACCGCGAGTTCGGGTTCGTCAAGCAGCACCTGCTCACGGGCCGCCCCGTCCCCGGCCGGTTCGAGCACGCCCGACTGGCGGCCGTCGTCCCGCCCGGCACCGCCGCCGTCTCCGTGCAACTGATCCTTTACGCCGCCCGCCGCCCCACGGGGGCGGTGGTGTTTGACGACGCTGCGCTGACGGTCGCCGACGTGCCCCCCCCCGCCCCCTGACGCCGGCCGGTCACCCGCCCGGAGAACCCATGATCCCCGAGAGGGCCGACGTCAGCCCCGTGTGGAAGACCAACCCGTACCGCAGCGGGGTGAAGCTCGCGGACGTCCGGCCCTGACCCGCCGACCCGTACCCCTCCCGGGACCGCCGCTCGGCCGGCTGTGGGCCCCCTTGGGGGCCGGCCCTCCGGGACGGGCGCGCCGGACCGCAGGGCGTTCGCACAACCTTCTCTCGTGACGCCCTGTCGAATGCGGGCGGTCCGGATAGGTTGCCAGGGTTCGCCTTCACACCCAAGGGACAGCCCATGTCCGGTGCCCTTCGGATGGGACTCGTTCTCGGTTGCGGCCTGCTCCACCCGGCGACCGGCCTGTCGGCGGGGTGGATCGACTCGATGGCCCGGGTCGTCAGTCCGGAGTTTCGGGTCCTCGACGACCGCCGCGCCGAACTCAATCGCGAGCCGACGGGCTTGCGGTTAACCGCGGGGAGCCCGAATTCCCTCGGCTACCACAGTGGCGTCGCGGGGTCGGCGAGCCAGTGGCGCTGGGTCGAGGTCGACCTCGGCGGCCCGTGGCCGGTCGACACCGTCATCGTGTTCCCGGCCGCCTCTCCGCCGCTCTACCCGAACCCGGGCTTCTTCTTCCCCAGGCGCTTCCGGGTCGAACTGTCCGCCCTCGGGGACTGGTCGGAACCGGTCACGATCGCCGACCACACGGCCGCCGATTACCCGTTCCCGGTCGACCGGCCCGTCGTGCTGCCCGCCCGTGGGGTGATCGCCCGAAAGGTTCGGTTCACCGCGACCCAACTCGTCGAGCAGGACGGCTGGCACTGCCTGTCCCTTGCGGAACTCGTCGTCGTGTCCGGGAAGCGGAACGTCGCGGCCGTGCGGCCGGTCACGGCGTTCGATTCCTGCGAGACCGGCGATTACTGGGCGGCCCGGGCGCTGGTCGACGGTCAGAGCCCGTTCGGGTTGCCGCTCGGCACGAACCGGACCGGCTCGTTCGGGTACTCCTGTCGCCCCCGGCGGAGGGCCACGGAGGCGGCGTGGGTCCAGGTCGACCTGGGTGCGGTGAAACCCATCGACGAAGTTCGATTGGTCCCCGCCCGCCCGCCGGACCTGCCCGGGCGCGGGGGCGTCGGGTTCCCGCAACACTACCGGGTCGAGGCGGCGGCGACCCCGGACTTTGCCGACCCCGTGGTGCTCCGGGACGCGACCACGACCCGCGTCCCGAACCCCGGCGACGGGCTCGTCGTGGTTCCCGCCGGCGGGACGGTGAGTGGGCGGTACGTCCGGATCACGGCGACGGAACTCTGGAGGCGGGACCGCGACGACTACATCTTCGCGCTCGCCGAACTTCAGGTTGCCAGCGGCGGGGAGAACGTCGCCCGCGGGGCACCCGTCTCGGCGTCGGATTCGATCGAGGACGGCGGGTGGTCCGCGGCCGCCCTGACCGACGGGTTCGCGAGCGAGTACGAACTGCTCGACTGGCCCGAGTGGGCCGACCGCGTCGCCCGGGGGACCGAACGGGAAGTCCGGGCGAGGGCCGTCGATGCGGCGTGGGAGGCGGCGCGAATCGCGGCCTACGACCGGGTGATCGCCACAGCGGTTGCGGGGTGCGGGGCGATCGCGTTGTTCGCCGTTGGACTCGCCGCTCGTGCCCGGCTCGCCCGCCGGCGGGAGGCCGAGCGGCTCCGGTTCCAGATCGCCCGGGACCTCCACGACGAGGTCGGGAGCAACCTCGGGAGCATCATCCTCCTCGGCCGGTCGGCGTGGCGCGACGACCCGGCCCAGACCCGCGAGGACCTCCAGGAAGTCACGCGGATCGCGGAAGAAACCGCCGCCAGCCTGCGCGACCTGGTCTGGCTGCTGAACCGGCCCGGCGGGGCCAACCGCGACTTCCCTACCCGCCTTCGAGAAGCGGTTGCCGGGCTCACGTCCGGCCTCAAGGTGACCTTCAGTTTGCCCCCGGCTGCCGCCCTCGCGGACCTGCCGCTGACGACCCAGCGGACGCTCCTCCTCGCGTTCAAGGAGATGGTTCACAACGCCGTCCGCCACTCCGGAACGGCCGCGCTCGCGGTCACACTGTGGCGCGCCGATGGGGTCGTGTCGCTGGAAGTCGCCGATCAGGGTCGGGGATTTGACCCGAGCGCATCGACCGAGGGTTCCGGGCTCGCCGGGATCCGGGCACGAGCGGTCGCCGCGGGCGGGCGCGCGGACATCCAGTCCGAACCCGGCCGCGGGACGACGGTGCGGCTCAGCGTACCCGACGGGGGGCGAACGTGACTCCGAATCGCGTGGTTTGGTCTCTGTCCGGTGGGGCAGGCATTCTTGCCTGCTTCCGGGGGCGGCTGGAGGCAGGCAAGAATGCCTGCCCCACCAAGGGCAACTGATCGACCGGAGGCGGCCGTGACTCTTCCCACTGACTCGACGACCGTGTGGATCGTCGAGGACAACCCGGCTTACCGGCGCGCGCTGGCACGGGAACTGAACGCGACCCCGGGCCTCGTGTGTACCGCGGCGTTCGCCACGGCCGAGGAGGCGATCGCGGCGGGCGCCACGGGACCGGTGCCGGAGATCCTGTTGCTCGACATCGGGCTGCCCGGAATGAACGGGCTCGACGCGATTCCGAAGATTCGGACCGTCGCCCCGGCGACCCGCGTCGTGGTGCTGACGGTCTTCGAGGACGACCAGAAGATCGCGAGTGCGGTCCGGGCCGGGGCGAGCGGCTACCTGTTGAAACTGGCCCCGGTGGACGAGATCACCGCCCGCATCCGGGCGGTCCGGGCCGGCGGGGCGACCCTCGACGCGAAGGTCACCGAGCGGGTGCTGGGGATGCTCGCCGCCCCGGGCGCGCCCCCGGCCGCGGTCGACTACGGGCTGACCGACCGCGAACGGGCGGTTCTGGCCCGGCTCGTTCGCGGGTTGTCCAAGAAGCAGGTCGCGGCCGACCTCGGCCTGAGCGAGCACACGGTTCACACGCACATCCGCAGCGTCTACGACAAGCTCGGCGTCCACACCCGGTCCCAGGCGGTCGCAAGGGCCGTGCGCGAGAACCTCGGTTGAATTCGCCTGCCTCGCACGTTCGTGCGATGGCACCCCGCCCCGGCCCGCGGTACAGTCGGTAGTACCCACCGGAGGCCCGTCGTGCCCCCCCTCTCGCGACTCCTGTTCGCAGGCTTGATTCTCTCCGCCCTCGGGTGCGCCCAGGACGTCAACGGCACGGTCACCGGCCGGGTGACGCACAAGGGGAAGCCCGTTGCGAACGCGATCGTGATGTTCGTCCCGCAGTCCGGGGTCGCGGCCGGGGGCGCGACGAACCAGGACGGCACCTACGAGCTCACCTCGAGGGCGCTGGGGGACGGGGCGCGGATCGGCCCCTGCAAGGTGGCGGTGCTCGCCGCGGACCCACTGAACAAGCCGCTCGCGATCCCCGCGAAGTACACGGACCCCGAGCAGAGCGGCCTGGCCGCCGACGTCCGGAGGGGCCCGAACGTGTTCGACTTCGACATTCCCGAGAAGTAACCCGCCGGTGGTCCCGTCCCGCCCGAAAGGTCCCCGCCCATGTGCCGCACCCCCCGACGCGCGTTCACGCTGATCGAACTCCTGGTCGTGATCGCGATCATCGCGATCCTGATCGGGCTGCTCCTCCCCGCGGTCCAGAAGGTGCGGGAGGCTGCCGCCCGGGCGCGGTGCCAGAACAACCTCAAGCAACTCGGGCTCGCGTTGCACAACCACCACGACTCGGTCGGGTACTTCCCGGCCGGGGCCGACGGGAACGCGCCGCTGAAGGTGCCGCCGACGAGCGACGCGAAGGGGCCGGTCTACGACAGTGGGAAGGGGATCGGGATCTCGTGGGCGACCCGCGTGCTGCCCTACGTCGAGTACGAAACCGTGTACCGCAAGCTCGACCCGACCATCGACTCCTACGGGTGGTGGCAGGTGGGCGGGGCGGGGGCCGTCGGCACCGTGATGAACAAGTTCTACCCCAGGACGTACATCTGCCCGTCGAACCCCGTGCCGGTCATCTACCGCGACTTCCTGCTCCAGAACAGCTACGTCGCGATCGCGGGCGCGGACATCGACCCGGGGCGGACGCCCAAGCGAGCGGCAACGTCACCCAACCCGTTCGGCCAGGCCGCGACGAACGGCGTGCTCACGATGAACAGCAGGATCAAGATCACCGAGATCACCGACGGGACCACGAACGTCATGCTCCTCGGCGAGCAGTCCGACTACGCGATCACCCTCTCCCCGGCCCCCGGGTACAAGTCGCCGTGCCGGGCCTGCGGGCACCAGGGGCAGTGGATGGGCACACAGGGGTGGGTCGGCCAGGACGGGGTGAACATCCAGACGCGCACGCTGGCCACGAACACCACGACAATCACCGCCCCACTCGGGACACGCATCTGCCCGGCGGGCGACTCCGACTACGCCGGGATCGAGAACGCCGCGGTCAACACGCCGGTCCGCTCGGCGCACCCCGGTGGGTGCCTGATCGTCTTCGCCGACGGGAGCGTCCGGTTCCTGAACGAGGGACTCGACACGACCCTGTTCAAGTACCTCGCGATCCGCGACTGTGGGCAAGCGAAGGTGCTGCCGAACTGAACCCGACCCGCGCTGCTGTCCGGAGCCCCTCAATGCGGTCTGTGCTTTTCCCGCTCCTCGTGGTCGCCGCGACCGCCCCCGTCGCGGGTGCCGCCGACGCGCCGCCGATTGATGTTCGCGAGTTCGTTGAGACGCACTGCGCCGGGTGCCACAGCGGGGCGAACACCAGCGGCGGCTTCGACGCGACGAAACTCGCCGCCGACCCCCGCGACCCGATCGCCGTGTCCGCCTGGGTGCGGGCGCACGATCGCGTTCGAGCCGGGGAGATGCCGCCGCCGAAGAAGGCGCAACCGGAGAAGGCGGACGTTGAGAAGTTCCTCTCTTCGGTGTCGGAGGGCGTCGTCGCCCGGGAGCGGAAGCGGTACGAGGCGGAGGGCCGGTCCACGGTCCGCCGGCTGAACCGCACCGAGTTCGAGAACACCCTGCGCGACCTGCTCGAACTGCCCTGGCTTCAGGTGAAGGACCTGCTGCCGGAAGACGGCCGCGTGGGCGGGTACACGAAACTGGCCGCGGCCCTCGACGTGTTCCCCATCCTGCTGGCGAAGTACAGCGAGGCCATCGACAAGGCCCTCGAAGCCGCCACCGCGAAGTACGCCGTTCCGCCGGAAGTGGAGCGGCGGACGCTCTACGCGAACCACCAGTACGACTACAAGATCCTGATGAGCGGCGGCGACGCGATCATGCTGACCCCGGACCAGAAGTACGACGAGTCCCGGTTCCCGATGCCGTCGGCGACCAAGGAAGACGGCCCGTACCCGGGCGGGAAGTGGTCGTTCGGCGGGAAGTACAAGGGGCTCGGCGAGGCGGAGAAGGACGGCGCGTTCAAGGAACCGGCCACCGTCGGCATGACCCGGACGTTCGGCGAGTCGTTCGGCGGCCGGTTCAACTTCGCCCCCGTTCACCCCGGCCGCTACCGCGTCGGCGTTTCCGCGTGGTCGTACTGGTGGGACAAGGGCGAGGTCAAACCCGCCCCGCGCACCGGGGCCGTCGGAGTGTACATCGGCAGCCGGGTTGTCGGGTTCTTCGACGCGCCCTCGCTGAAGCCCACGTTCTCGGAAGCGGTCATCGACATCGAGCCGACGCCGCAGAACTTCCTGCGGGCGGCCGGTGCCTCGTTCCTCGACGCACACGTCTACTTCGGGCAGGGGCAGATCAAGGGGTACACCGGCCACGGCGTCGCAATCGACAAGCTCACCATCGAAGGCCCGCTCTACGACGAGTGGCCGCCGCCGAGCCACCGCGTCCTGTTCGGCACGCTGCCGATCGTGCCGCTCGCGAAACTCCCCGCGGATCAGCCGCGGCCGAAGCGGGAACTGCCGCGGCAATCGACCCCGTCGGCCGCGAACGGCCCCGGTCGGCTCGTCCCCGGTACGACGGTGGCCGAGGACGCGCCCGCGGACACTCGGCGCATGCTGGGGCGGTTCCTCCCGCGAGCGTTCCGCCGACCGGTGACACAGGCCGAGATCGAGCGCTACGCGGGCATCGCCGACGCCCGGACCAGGGACGGCGTCTGCTTTGAGGACGCGCTGAAGTCGGCTTACAAGACCGCCCTGCTCAGCCCTGATTTCCTGTTCTTGAACGAACCGACCGGGAAGCTCGACGATTACGCCCTCGCGTCCCGGCTGTCGTACTTCCTGTGGAGTTCCTGCCCCGACGACGCTCTGCTCGCCGCCGCGAAGGCCGGCAAACTCGGCGACCCCGCTGGGCTGAAGGCCGCGACCGACCGCCTCCTCGCCGACCCGAAAGCGGAGCGGTTCCGGCAGGACTTCCTCGACCAGTGGCTCGACCTGCGGGACTTCGACGCGACCAGCCCGGACAAGCAACTCTACCCCGAGTTCCACCCGTACCTCGAAGACGCGATGCGCCGCGAGCCGGCCGAGTTCTTCCGCGAAGTGCTCCATCGCGACATGGCCGCTTCCGAGTTGTTCCGCACGAGCGTGAACGTCGTCAGCCAGCGGCTCGCGGAGCACTACGGCATCGCGGGCGTGTCCGGCACCCGGTTCCGGCGGATCGACGTGGACCAGAGGGCCAACCCGCGCGGCGGGCTGCTGACGATGGCCGCAGTGTGCAAGGTCACCGCGAACGGGACAACGACGAGCCCGGTGAAGCGCGGCGCGTGGGTGATGAAGAAAGTCGTCGGCACTCCGCCGCAGCCGCCGCCGCCCGACGTGCCGGCCGTCGAGCCCGACGTGAAGGGCGCGACGACGATCCGCGAGCAACTCGCGAAGCACCGCGACCACGCCGCGTGTGCCGGCTGCCACGCGCGGTTCGACCCGCCCGGCTTCGCGCTCGAGAGCTACGACGTGATCGGCGGCTTCCGCGGCGAGTACCGCGCGACCGAGGGGAAGAAGTCGCCCGAGTTCGCGAAGCTGTTCCCCGGGTTGCTGGGGCCGGAGGGCAAGTTCGGCGCGCACGCTCACTTCTCGTTCCGGGCCGGCCCGCCCGTTGACCCGACGGGCGAACTCGCGGACGGTAAGAAGTTCGCGGACCTCCGCGAGTACCAGGCGTTGATCCTCGCCGACCCGAAGACCGTGTCGCGGAACCTGGCGAACCAGTTGGTCGCGTACGCCACCGGAGCCCAGGTCGGGTTCGCGGACCGGGACGCCGTCGACGCGATTCTGATTAAGGCCGGTGGCAACAACCCGCGGGTCCGCACGTTGATTTCGGAAGTGATCCAGAGCCCGCTCTTCCTCACGAAGTGACCTCCACCGGAGTTCCCCATGCCCGCACTGTCCCGTCGCGCGTTCCTCCGCGGAGCCGGCGTCGCCGTGTCCCTGCCGATGCTCGACGCGATGCGGCCCGCCTTCGCCGCCGAAAAGCCGGCCGTCCCGCGGCGGATGATCGCGATCCAGACGAACATGGGCATCCTGCCGCAGAACTTCTTCCCCGCCGAAACGGGCACCGACTACGAGCCGACCGCGTACCTCGAACTGCTGAAGGAGTACAGGGACAAGCTCACGGTTTTCAGCGGTGTGTCGCACCCGGACGTGGACGGCGCACACGAGGCCGAGCGGTCGTTCCTGTCGGCGGCCCCGCACCCCGGCGGGGCCGGGTTCCGCAACTCGATCTCGCTCGACCAGTACGCGGCCGAGCAACTCGGGCCGGTGACGCGGTTCCCGTCCTTCGTGCTCGACGTGAACGCCGAGGGGACGCAGGGGATGGTCTTCTCGCGCAGCGGCGTGAAGGTCCCGAGCGAGAAGAGCCCCGCCGCGCTGTACAAGAAGATGTTCGTTCAGGGGAACCCGGCCGAAGTCGAGGCCCGCGTCGCCGACCTGGGCCGCGGCCGCAGCGCGCTCGACTTCGTCTCCGACGACGCGAAGCGGCTCGGCAAGAAGCTCGGCCCCGCGGACAAGGACCGCCTCGACCAGTACTTCTCCGCCGTCCGCGATCTGGAGCGGCAACTCGAACTCGGCCAGGAATGGGAGCGGAAGCCGAAGCCGAAGTCGACCGCCCCGGCCCCGACCGACGTCACCGAGAACAAGAAGCTCATCGACAAGATCCGCCTCATGCTCGACATCGCCCGCCTCGGGTTCGAGTCCGACAGCACGCGCGTGGTGACGCTGTTCGTCAACACCTTCAGCATCGTCGCCGACCTGCCGGGCGTGAAGGACGAGACGCACAGCATCACCCACCACGGCGGCCGAAAGGAAGCGCTCGACCAACTGTTCACCATCGAGGCCGCCCAGTTCAAGGTGCTCGCACAGTTCCTGGGCGGGCTGGCCGGCGTGGCCGAGGGCGGGGAGACGCTGCTCGACCGCACGATGGTGCTGTACGGCACGCCGATGGGGAACGCCGCGAGCCACGACAACCGGAACCTGCCGGTCCTGCTCGCCGGAGGCGGGTTCAAGCACGCCGGGCACCTCAAGTTCGACGCGAAGAAGAACTACCCGCTGCCGAACCTGTACGTGTCGATGCTCCAGCGAATGGGCATCCCCGCCGAGAAGTTCGCGTCGAGCACCGGGACGCTGACCGGGCTGCGGGCCGGGTGACGAACGAGCGGGCCGCGGACCAGGACCTGTCCGGGCGGTCCCGTCCCTGAAGGTCGAGCCGGTGAGGGGTTTCCGAGCCCCGCGGACGACCCGCCCGCCCCGCACGTGCATCTCAACTTCCACAACGTCGGCCCCCCGGAGCCGTCCCGACGGCCCACCTCCGCCATCCGGGCGTCGGCGGCCAGCCGACCGCGGAGGGCGGTCAGGACGTCCCGCGTGGGCGCGGCCGACGGGAGCGGGCGGGCCTCGTCTCCCGCGACTCCTCGCCGGACTCGCTCGTTATTCTCTACGCGGCCAGGAATGAGGCGTTGTCGAACGTCTGGAACTTGAGGGTCCTCAGCGAGGCAAGAGCCTCACGGCGGTCGGTGTGGATGCGATTGAGGCAGTCATCAATCGCTCCCAAGAAGGTCGCGAAGTCAGGGTAGTGCTTTCCTCGCAGCGCCTTCCTCTTGGTGAACTTCCACAGGCGCTCGATCAGGTTCAGGTTCGGCGAGTACGACGGCAGGAACAGCAACTCGATCCCCAACCGCCTTGCTTCCGCCGGAGGGCGTGTGATGTCCCAGTTCGTTCGAGTGACCCCCGCGGCCCTGGTGCTCCTCGCCGGTCTGGGCGCGGTTCCGGCACCCGCCGAACCGCCCGCGGGCCTCTCCGCGGGGGACGCGGGGCTCATCGCCCGCGACCTGAAGAAACTGGACGAGCGGCTCCGCTCCCTGCGGAAGCCGGGGAACGCCGACCTCTACGCCGACGCGGACGTGTTCCGCAAGGGCGTCGAGTGGGCGCTGAAGTACGAGACCAAACTCGAACCGGCGGACGTCGCGCTCGTCAAGAAGGCGCTCGCCCGCTGCGCCGAGCGCGCCGACGCGGTGGCCGCGGGCAAACCCGCCTGGCCCGGCCGGAAGGGGAAGGTCGTCCGCGGGTACGTGTCCGCGGTGGACGGCTCGGTGCAGCCGTTCGGCCTCGTCGTCCCCGCGGGGTACGACCCCACGAAGCCCTCGCGGCTCGACGTGGTGCTCCACGGCAGCACGACGCCGGTCGGCCTGAGCGAACTGCGGTTCATGACCCGCTTCGACGAGGGCGACGCGCCGGCCGGGAACCCGCCGGACGCGAACTTCATCGAACTGCACCCGCTCGGCCGCGTCGAGAACGGCTACCGCTGGGCCGGGGAGACGGACGTGTTCGAGGCGATCGAGGCCGTGTGCCGCAACTACGCGATCGACCGCGACCGGATCGTACTCCGCGGCATGTCGATGGGCGCGTCGGGCACGTGGCACCTGGGCCTCAAGCGCCCGGACGCGTTCGTCGCGCTCGGTCCGTACTGCGGGTACGTCGACACCCACGCGTTCTCCAACACGCCGCTCGCCACCTTCGTGAAGGTCGGGCCGCTCCCGGCGCACCAGGAGAAGGCGCTGCACATGCTCGACTCGGTCGACTACGCCGCGAACGCGGGCGTCGTGCCGGCGGTCGCGTGCGTGGGCGAGAAGGACGTGTTCTTCGGGGCGCACGTGCTGATGGGCCGGGCGATGGAGCGCGAGGGGCTGAAGATGGTCAACCTGATCTCGCCGGGCACCGGGCACGTGGTCGACCCGAAGACGCACGCCGAGCAGATGCGGCGCATCAAGGAGTTCGCCGAGAAGGGCGTGGACCGTTCCCCGAAGCACCTGCGGTTCGTGACGTGGACGCTCAAGTATGCGGACTGCCACTGGCTGCGCGTGTTGGGCCTCGGCGAGCACTACGCACGGGCGGAACTGGAGGCGTCGGTCGCGGACGACGGCTCCGTGGCGGTGAAGGAGCCGAAGAACGTGACCCGCTTCGCGCTCCTCCCGCCGGTGCTGCAAGGCGCGAACCCGAAGCTGCGCGTCGGCGGAACGGACGTCGCGCTGCCGTCGAGGGGAGTGAACGCGCCGCCTGCGCGACAGGTGATCGGCAAGAAGGACGGGACGTGGGCGTACCTCGGCACGCTCGACGCGACGACCCTCGGCGGCAAGCGGCCCGGCGTGCAGGGGCCGATCGACGACGCCTTCACGACGCCGTTCCTGTGCGTCCGCGGGACCGGCAGGGCGTGGAACCCGGCGGTGCAGGCGTGGGCCGACGCGAGCCTGAAGCGGTTCGCCCACGAGTGGCACCGCTATTTCCGGGGCGAGTTGCCGGTGAAGGACGACACCGCCGTCACCGACGATGACGTGAAGAAGTACAATCTGATCCTCTTCGGCGACCCCGGCAGCAACGCGCTGATCGCCCGCGTGCTGCCGAAGCTGCCGCTGACGTGGACCGAGAAAGAACTCGCGTTCGGCCGGGACAAGTACGCCGCAGCCGATCACGCCCCGCTGCTGATTCAGCCGAACCCGCTCGCCGCCGGGCGGTACGTCGTCATCAACAGCGGGCACACGTTCCGCGAGAAGGAACTCGCGTCGCTGAACTATCTGCTGTTCCCGCGGCTGGGCGACTGGGCCGTGCTCAAGGTCGGTGCGAGGGCCCCGGCGAACCCGTCCGACGCGCTCGACGAGGAGGTGATCCGGGCCGGACTCTTCGGCGAGCGCTGGCTCCTGCCGTGACCCGAACGGGCCGAACCGAGCACACTTCCCGGATCGAGCCCCACGTTACCGCTCTGCGCGCTCGCCAGAACCGTGAGTCCTGGCCAGCCGTCCCGTTCGACGCGAAGGCCCGCGGCCTACAGGAGACGATCGCCGACCACGACAAGTCGCGTTTACCTTCCACTGGCCCACATCCGCAAAGAAGCGGGGCATCGCAGCCGAGCCCGAGTCGGTCCGCTGACTGCTCTCCCGCAAGGACGTCATCGTCTCGTGAGATCGGGGGTCATCGACCCCGTGGGGTTTCCGGTCCGGGACACGACGACCCCAGCGGCCGCGTCCGGCCCTTCCTCCGCTGGAGCGACAGCCGCGACCCGGGCCGAGAGGTGACCGCTGTGCCCATTCGACGTCCGTGTGCTCTCTCTCGGAATATTTGCCGTGGAATGCTGCAAAAATTCTGAATTCTGGTTGACCAAGTCGCATCGCGTGCCGTATTTATGAATTCAGTTTCACAGCGCATCGGCATCACCCCCTATCCAACAGTCGGGCGAATAGTTCCCGAGCTGAGTTCGTGTCGTCGCTGTGCCTCTCACGTCTGATCGCCCTCGGTGTCAACTGGCCGCGTGCAAATCGCCCGGATGGCGCTCGCTTTGTTCGGCTCTGCGCCCCCAGCGATTGCGGGGGCCACAAGTCGGGCGCGGGACCGGCGGCCGCCCGGTACTCAATTCCTTTCCCTTGTTCGGAGTTCGTCGAGCATGTCAGTCCAAGACGTCAAAATGGCCAAGGGTACGCGGTTGAACCTCAATTCTCTGGAGGAGCGGGTCGTACCCGCCAAACTCGCCCCCGCCGTAACGGACGGCCCGCCGGCCGTTACGGCGGAAGGGAACGGGCTGGGGGCGACGTACTACGACAACAAGGACTTCACCGGGCCGACGGCCGCCCGCACGGACGCCGCGATCGACTTCAACTGGGGGTACGGGTCGCCGGCGGTGGGCATCGGGGCCGACACGTTCAGCGTCCGGTGGGCCGGGTCGATCCAGGTTCCGGTGTCGGGCGACTACGTGTTCCGCACGTACTCCGACGACGGCGTCCGGGTGAAGGTGAACGGCAGGGTGGTGCTCGACCAGTGGAACAACCACGCCGCCCGGTACGACCAGAGTGCCCCCGTCACCCTCACGGTCGGCCAGCGGGTGAGCATCGAGGTCGAGTACTACGAGAACGGCGGCAAGGCGGTGGCCCGGCTCGAGTGGCGGAAGCCCGGGGACGCCGCGTTCGAGGGCGTCCCCCAGCGGTTCCTGTACAGCGACGCGGTGCCACCGCCGCCCCCGCCGGCGAACCGGCCGCCGGTGGCGGCCAACGACGCGGCGTCGACCGCGGCGGGCGCGGCCGTCACCGTCGATGTGCTCAAGAACGACGCCGACCCCGACGGCGACGCGCTCAACGTCTCTGCCGTCGGCACCCCGGCCAACGGCACCGCCGACGTCAGCAACGGCAAGGTGGTGTACACCCCCAAGGCCGGGTTCTCGGGAACCGACACGTTCACCTACACGGCCTCCGACGGCAAGGGCGGCACCGCCTCCGCCCAGGTCACCGTCACCGTCGCACCGCCGGTTCCGCCCCCTCCGCCCCCGCCACCCGCGAACCGGTCGCCGGTGGCGGCCAACGACACCGCCTCGACCGCGGCCGGCACCGCGGTCACCGTCGACGTGCTCAAGAACGACTCGGACCCGGACGGGGACGCCCTGACCATCTCGTCCGTCGGCACCCCGGCCAACGGCACCGCCGCCGTCAGCAGTGGGAAGGTCGTGTACACCCCGACGGCCGGGTTCAGCGGCACCGACACGTTCACCTACGCCGTGGCCGACGGCAGGGGCGGCACCGCCACCGCGCAAGTGTCCGTCACCGTCGCCCCGCCGACGCCCGTGCCGGCCGGCCCGTTCACCCCGCTCGCGTCGAGCTACCTCGGCGGCGCGGCCTCCGACGACGGCGTCCGCGGGACCGCGATCCGCGCCGACGGCACCACCGTCCTGGGCGCCGTGATCGGCGACGCGAACCCCGGCGGCGTCACCCCGATCCTCCTGAACGGCGCCACGGCGCAGAGCCGCGGCGCGGTCGTCCGGCTCAGCGGCGACGGCCGCACCGTGCTGTCCGTCACCCGCGTGGCGGCCAACATCTCCGACATGTCCACCGACGCCCAGGGGAACATCTACCTGGCGACCGGGGCCGGCGGGGTGGTCAAGCTCGACCCGACCGCCAGCGTGGTGCTCTGGACCAAGGCCGGCCGGGCCGACCGGATCGACGCGGCCCCGTCCGGGATCGTCGCCGCCCTCGGCGGGTCGGGGTTCGCGGCCAACGGCACCGGGTTCACCAACGCCGGCACGGTGACCGTGTACGACCCGGCCGGCACCGTGCTCGGGTCGTTCGGCTCGCACGGCGGCCGCGGCACCTACGACGTGGCCGTCGACGACGCCACCCGGAGCGTGTTCACCACCGGGTTCCGGCAGACGAACGGCCCGTCGGGCAACCCGGTCCAGATCTCGTACCTGCGGTCGCAGTGGTACGACGGCACCCAGAAGTGGAAGGCGTACGACTGGACGGCGGCGCAGGTGGACGACCCGCGGCAGGGCGGGACCGGGCCGACGAACAACATGGCCGACACCCGCGGCCTGCGGCTGGACATGGGGGCCGACGGGAAGCTGTACGTCGCGTACCAGGCGGCCGGCGGCAACCACATCTTCCGGTACGACCCGTTCGACATCAACAAGCCCGCCCCGATCGTCGGGGGCGACAAGTACCACCAGTTCTACAACACGAAGTCGGAGCACAAGACCGTGTTCGCGAAGTACGACCCGGCCACCGGGGCCGTCCTGCTCCAGCAGCAACTGGTGAACCGGCTCACCGCCGGCGGGGGGAACTCGATCAACTTGAACGCCGGGGGCGACATCCAGGCCGACGAGCAGGGCCGCGTGTACCTGACCGGGGCGTCGGCCTCCGGGATGCCCGTGACGTTCGAGCCGCTGGCCCCGGGGAGCTACACGGGCGGCGCGTTCCTCTACGTCATGTCCGCGGACTTCAAGACGCGGCTGCTGGTGACGCGGGTGGGCGGCGGGAGCGGCCTGTCGGTCGCGGCCCGCACGCTGCCCGGCGAGTCGCAGACGCGGCTGGTGTACGGCGGGCGGACTGACGCCAACCCGATCTGGACGGACAACCCCGTCCAGTCGCAGTTCGGCGGCGGCACGTCCGACGGGTTCTTCGCCGTGTTCGGCCCGAAGGAACTGGACCTCTGATTCCGTCCCGGGGCGGGCGGCGCCCCCGGTGAGGCGACACCGGGGGGTGCCGACGTGCCGGTGCGTCGAGGGGAGCCGACGGCGGCTCACCTCGGCGGCTCACAGCGTCGCGATCACTTCCTTCACCTTCTGCTCGATGAGGTCCCGGACGCCGCGGAACTGTTCGGGAGCCATGTCCCGCGGGTCGGGGATCTGCCGGCCACCCGGCGGGTCGCCCTCACCAGCGGGCACTCGTCGCCGCACTCCATCGTGACGGCGCCCCCGACGTCCGTGCCGTTGGAGGCGTCCACCCGGACCTCGTGGGCAAGCCGGTCGGGGTGCTGGGGAACAACGGGGCGTGCGTCATCGCCAAGAGCTACGAGATGAGGGCCGCCGGCGTCAAAACCGGCACGCCCATCTGGGACGCGGTGAAGCTGTGCCCCCACGGGGTGTACGTGAAGCGGGACTTCTACTGGTACGAGGTCCTGTCGCGGAAGATGCTGGAGGCGGTGGGCCGGCACTTCGGCCCGCTCGAATACTACTCCATCGACGAGTTCTTCTTCCGCGCCCAGGCCCCGCGGGCCGGTCAGTCCCTCCACGACGCGGCGCTCGCCGTTCGGGACCACGTCCTCGAAGCGTGCGGGCTGCCGGTGACCATCGGCGTGGCCCGGACGCGGACCCTCGCGAAGTTGTTCAGCGACACGGCCAAGCCGTTCGGCGCGGTCACGGTGACCGACCGGGACCACGAGCGGGCGCTCCTGGCCACGATGCCGGCGACCGAGATCAGCGGCATCGGCGGCCGGCGGGCCGCGCGGCTCGCGCCGTACGGCATCCACACCTGCCTCGACTTCGCCCTCGCCGACGGGAAACTCATCAAGCAGTTGTTGACGAAGACCGGGCACGAGCTGTGGCTCGAACTCAACGGGCACCCGGTGACACCCATCCGCCCCGAGCGGGCGCCCCATCAGGTGTTGGCCCGCGGCGGGAGCCTCATGGGGAACGTCGAGGACCCGGCGGTGCTGGGGGCGTGGTGCGTGCGGCACACCGAGGAGCTGCACTTCCACCACGTCCGCACCGACGCGCTCGGCGTCCGCCTCGCGTGGGGGGACGGCGCGTCCACGGCCGGCCTGTGCAAGCTGCCCGTCCCGTCCGACCGGTTCGACGAGCTGCTCGACGGCGCTCGGACGGCGCTGCGGCGGGCGTACCGACCCCGCGGGGTGGCGACCCACATGCACGTCGTCGCCCCGGAGTTGCGGCGGGCGCGGGGGTTCCAACTGAGCCTGTTCGACCCGCCGGACCCGAAGCGGGAGGCGGTCGCGCGGGTGACCGACTCCGCCGTGCAACGAAATCGGCTCACCACGGATAGCTGAACCAGACGGGTCAGTTCAGCAGTTCTGAGATGGGACCCGTTTGAGTCGCCGGCTCCAGTTCGGAATCCATCACGCCAAACTTGTCCCGCGGGGTTCCGGCCGCGTGCAAGAGTGTGCAGTAGAGGCTTGCGATGGTGCGGTGCCCGGCGCGACCGTAGTGGGGGAACTCGATATAGCGGCCGCGGGTTTTCAGCCGGCCGCCCAGGTCGCCGAGAATCATCATCGGGTATTCCCAGTTCGCGGCATGGTGACCATCGCCGGCATCGCTGAGGATGACAATCGCTGTGTTGTCCAGCATCGTCCCAGTGCCTTCCGGGATGGCCTTCAGCCGATCCGCGAGGCGGGCCACGAGCCCGAGTTGGAACCGCCGAATGATGCCCGTCAACGCAACGGCGGACTTGTCCTTTTCCCCTTGGCCGTGGCCGATCGTGTGCATGTTCACCCCAATCCCGAGGCCCTTGTAGGTGACCTCGAAGTAGGGGTTCCCACAACCGGCCGCGATCACCAGGACGTTCGTCAGGCCGGCGATGAGGGCTGCGGTCCCGAGTTCAGCATGGGCTTCGAGCTTGTCGGTTTCCGTCGCGGAAGTGTACTTCGGACCGAGGGCCGGGGCGAGCTTTCGCAACACCGGATCCTTCTCGCGGATCGCCGAGTGCCGCCCGCCGATTCCCTCGAGGGCATGAACGTAGGCTTGCAACTTCTCGCGTTCCGGCCCCGCCAGGTTCGATTCGACACGCTTCAGATCGTCGGTCATGAAATCGAGGACACAGGGGAGCGTTGCGAAGTCGTCTTTCCCGGCGGGGCTCACACTCCCAAACAGCGCGTGATGCGCATCAGTCGGCTTGCACTGGATCGGTGCGGCCGACCCGCGATCCCAGGCGGACACGTTGTACACCACGCCATCATCCGGATTGCGTGTAATGCCGAGTCCGAGGTGTGGGAACGGAGCCGGGAGCGATTTTGCGAGGGCGCAATCGACCGTGATGCCCGCCGGTCCCGAGTTCGCACCGTAGACACCGAGTGCTCCGAAGTTGTTGGAGTGCCCCCCCTGGCACGCTCGTCCGGAGAGCCCGAGCAAAATTGACAACCGGTCCTTGTAGTCGGCCAACGGCTCAAAGTCCGCCGGGAGTTTGAGGTCCGCAAGGGGCAAGCTCCGGAACTTCTCCGCATCCGTGATCTGCTTGCCGGACAACAATTTAGTGGGGCGGGCGATGTCGGGCGGGGTGATCGACTGGGACAGGATCCCGTTCCCGACCATCACAAACACGACCCGTCGTGGTGGGGGCTCGCCCTTTGAAGCGGCTTGGAGTTGGTTCAGCATCGGGCCCAGGACAGCGGCACTGCCACCGAGCGAAATGCCCTTGAGGAAGTCCCGCCTGGGGATGGGAAGCGAGCGCAACATGGGCTCTCCGGAACGGGTTGGTGGTGTCACTTGTTCGTCTTGAGGCGTTTCGCGGCAGCATGGTCCCACTGCTTCCGCGTGCTCGGAGTCATCGGAGTGTGGGAGACGACCAGTTTCGGTACCGCGGCCGTCAACTTTGCAAGATCCTCGGCGGAAACGGCAACATCTGTTAGAGTCAACTTCCGAAGCTTCGGGAGTGCTTGGAGGTGCTTCAATCCCCCTTCAAAAGTCAGGACGGTGTGCGTCACTGTCAGTTCCGTGAGTCCTGGTATCGTCGCCACCGATGCCAGTGAAGTGTCCGTCACGCCGTAGGTGTTCGACGGTTGCAGAATCAGTGTCTCGAGTGCGGGGTGCTTCACGAGTGCGGCTGTGCTGGCGTCGTTCGCAGCCCCATGAACGAGCCGAACGGATCGAAGCTTCCTGCATGTGGCGATCTGCCGCATCCCGTCACCACCGACCTTCCCGTCGTCGGAAAACACTTCCAGCGAGGGATGATTCGAGAGGTGCTCAGCGGCCTTCGCGGTCAAAGTACAGTGGGACATCACGAGAACTTTGAGACTCGGCATCTTTGCAAACGCGGCCGCCCCTTCGTCGGTCGGCCGAGCGTGCTCCAGAGCGAGGGCTTCGATCGGCAGCTTTGCGAGGCGGGCAAGCGCATCGTCATTGACGCCGCGGCCGGTGGCCGCGATAGCCTTGACAGAAGCACTTGAAACAGCGCGCCACTGAGCGTCTGTCAGTGGTTCCGGAGCCGTGAAGGACAAGGTCTGCATCCGTGTCGAAAGGTGCCCACTTACTCTCGCCTTCAAGGGTACCAACTCGTCTGGCACGACGGGAGGTGGAGCTCCGAGCCCGATCGCGAGCACGATGAGCATCATGGGGAGACTCCGGGTGGGGGGGTGCGAAGCAAGAACGAGTCACTTGTCAGGAGGGACTCCAACAAGGCCTTCAGACTGCCACCACTTTTGACATAGGCCTGGTCCGCGGCGATCAGGGTTGGAGCGTCGCCCAGGTTTTCGTCCCGACCCATCCAGTACCGGAAGGCGTGTCTCACGAAGACCTGCCGCACTCGGGGCGAGTCGGCGAGTTTCTTGAGCATCGCGACCGGAGTGTCCACCGGCCCGTCGAGCCTCGCGTCACCGGTCCCGTCGATCGACCCGGTCGTGTCTGCTGGAAGGCCCTTCAGCACCGGGATCGGTGGAAGTTTCTTGTTCTTCGCTGGTGTCGCAGGTTTGGTGGGGTCAACGACGAATTCCTCGACACGGTACCGCCCAAAGTGGTCGTACTGCTCGAAGGGCAGGCCCAGAGGGTTCATCCTCTTGTGGCACTGCCAGCAGAACTCGGACTTGGTTACGGCCGTTAAACGATGCCGGAAGGTGTGGGTCGGGTCATCAGGCACCTGGGCGTTCACCGTGATCGGGACAGGCGGAACGCTGCCGCCCAGGAGCTTCTCGCGGATCCACTTGCCCCGTTGAACCGGGTGGTTGTCGAAGTTGCCGCTCATGGCAACGAGCCAACTCGGTTGAGTGAGAATCCCAGCACGTTCGTTTTCCGGAAGGACCACGGGTTGCTTGTCGGGCCAGGCCGTCAGCCCGTACGAGCGGTAGATCTGGCCCCGTTTGAACTTGTCCGCGGTCTCCCGCATGTGGGGGGCCATCCCACTGGCAACGAATGCCGTGTTGGTCGTGAGCAGTTCCTTGAGCACGTCGCGGTCGCGGTCCAGGACCCACAGGATCAGGTTGTCCGTGTCGGTCACGAGTTGCTGAGGGTTGTGATCTTCGTTCTTTTCCTTGAACACATCGGTGGCGGTCGTGTAGGCGAAATACTCGCGAAAGAAGCGGAGGACGCGGGGGTTGTCTTTGGGCGGACGAGACAGCATCGCCCGGACTTCACGGGCCACATCGTCGCGCGTCGCGAGCGAGCCCTTTGCGGCCGCATCAAAGATCGACTTCTGCGGGGCATCGCCAAACGCGAAACTGATTCCATACGCAAGTTCCCGGCTGCCAAGCATCCGATAGCCGCGAGCATCAGGCGAACCGAGTCCGAACTCCAGGCGGAACAGTGCCTCGGGCTGGAGCTGGACCGCGACGAAGACGGCTTTGAGCCCTGCCTCGTGCCCACCAACCGCCGTGGCCTTCTCGTAGAGTCCGTAGTAACGGCTCATTTGCTCGTCTGAAACGGACCCGAAGCGGCGACCGGCCACGAACGTTCGGATCGCGGACTCAACCGCAGGGCGCGAGGCCGAGTTCGGTTTGGCGGCGGCACTCGCCGCCGACTTGCTCGCGATCTGCTGAGCGTTCCGCAGCACAACCGCCAACGTGCCCTCGTCGATGGACAGTGACCCGGAACGGTCCGGGAAGCCGTCCCCGCCAGCCGGTGTCATCGCCTGGCCGGGAGCCGACACAGGGTTGTGATGCTTCAAAACCCAAGTCGCGTAGATTCCCGGACTCAGTCGCCAGAGCCGCGGCGGGTTGTCGAGTTGTGCCGTTGCCTTCCCGCTGAAAAGCAAGGCGTGATCGAGGCGGTTCCCGGTTGGGCCACCGCCGAGTCCCTCAACCGACGACCCGGCAGACTTCAGTGATGCGGTAACTGATGCGACCAGCTTCTTGATTTCGCCCGGATCAACGCGAGGGGCGTCGTCCGGGGGCATCTCCCCGCTATCCATCCGCTCCGCGACTCGCTTCCAGGCCTCTGCGTTCTTTTGGACAGCGTTCGGGTTGAGCCCTTCGATCGAGAACTGTCCCTTCTTTTTTCCACTCGCGTGACACGCCCCACAATGTTTTGCGAGCGCCTGACTGATCTCGGACGGATCGGCAGCGGACACACCCGAGGACCCGGCGACGAAGAGTAGGGCGAAGTGGAGCATGAATCGCATCGCGTCGTACCGGAAGAAGGATACAGAATGATGTTGCCGGCCTCAGCAGTGTATTGCCGCTCACCAGATCGATTGGACAAGGAAATCGGGCACGTTCAGCGTTCAGCGAAATGCGCTCAGGAGCAAGTGGCAGGCCTTGACTACTCCCGCGCGAGCGAGAGAAAGGAGTCATACGCGGCACGGATATCCCCGGTACCGTTCGTAGCCCGATCAAACGTGAAGAGGCCGTACGCCATCCTCATTGGTGCGGTCCCAAATCCGAAGAGCCCGTTCACGGGAGGTGGGGACGCCTGGCCCAGGTTCCCCCTGAACACCATCTGTGCTGATTCCACCTTGGTTGTAAGCCGCGTTCGCAGTGTGTTGTCCGGGTGCACGAAGATCGCCACGCCGGAACCGTTGTCGTCACCGCCGACCTTGGCAATCACGGATTGACCAGCCACGCCCCAGCCGACGTCCGAAACGTCCGAGGTGCCGTTCGGCCAGAGTCGAAACATCCATTGTTTGCCCTCCGTCGGAGCGAGAGTGACGACCAAGCCATTTAATGGGCTGCTCTTTACACCCTTGCCGGCGGGCCCGATCAACACAGACTCCATCACCAGCAACCGCCCCGTGCCGACGCTTGTCACTCGAACGGTTCGCATGTCGGTTACGCCAACCGCGATCGACTTCGAGGTCTTCTGCAGTTCCAGTTTGTGTCGCACTCCGACTGCGGGCTCAGCAAGTCGCTCGATCGGTCCTATCCCGCGAACATCCTGGATCGTCTTGTTCTCCTCTTCAATTATGGCTTGGAGAGAGAAGCAGGCCCGCGCGACGACGATGGTTCCAGCCGGCGTCTGGACGTTCGTGACGCAAGGAAACGGGCGGCCCGTTTCCGAGTCGGACTCGTACTTGGCGAACGCTGAACCCTTCAGATCGAATTGAGTACCACCCGAAACGGTGCGCGCGGTCGCGGGCTCAGCTCCGATCACAGCCCGAGTCGGCGGCGAGTGCGGGACAGTATGAGTTGGCGGGGGCATTTCCAGCAACGCGGGCCTCCCGAGGTCGGCAGGCACGACGACGCTGGAACCCCCCGCGATGGCCGCCGCTCCCACCGCCGCTGCGACCCACCACACCCGGCCCGCCGAACGCCCGCGGACCCTGCTGAGCGGCGGCGGCATGGCGGGGACCAGCGGGACCGCAACTTCGGGAACAGGCGACGCGTTCCGCCGGGCGAGGTCAAGGACGGTTTCCGGCGAGTCCGCGACAACAAGGGTGCTCTGGACGGGATCCGAGAGCTGGGCCCTCGGCGAACCCGGAGACACAGGCGCGCGGAGTTCGACGACTACGTCTTCCAGCGACTGGGGCCGGTGGATCGGGTTCTTCGCCAGCATCCGATGAACGAGGCGAGCCATCGCCTCCGGAACTTCCGGCCGGATGTCACGGATCGGCCTGGGCTCACGGATCTGGTGCGCGAGAAGTTTCTGGGCGAGTGTCCCACTCGGGAACGGCGGCTGACCGGTGAGTAGAAAGTAGAACGAAGCACCCAGCGAGTAGACGTCGGCCCGGTGATCAACCGTCGTCGAGTCGATGGCCTGTTCAGGGGCAATGTAGTCGGCCGTCCCCATCACCGCGCCACTATCAAACCGGCCGGTCAAATTGTCGCCGCTCTCCAACGAAAAGATTCGGGCGAGTCCAAGGTCGAGAACCTTGACCCGGCCGGTCGCATCGAGGAACAAGTTGTTCGGTTTGACGTCACGGTGGACCCACCCCTCACGATGAGCATGGAGCAGGCCCGCCGCCGCTTGCGCGATGACCGTCACCGCCCCATCCGGAGAAAATGGGCCGTGTCGGGCGACGTATTGGTACAAATCCACACCTTCCGCATACTCCATGACCAAGAAATACACCCCATCGTGCTCGTCGCAGTCGTGGGCCCGGACCACATTGGGATGATCGAGGGCCGCCAACGCCGTGGCTTCCCGCTGGAACCGGGCCAGTTCGACGGAGTTTGTGGCGAACCCAGCGGGCAAGATCTTGACCGCGACCTTCCTCCGCAGACCGATGTGCTCAGCCAGGTAGACAGCACCGGTGCCTCCGACCCCGAGTTCGGAAAGCAGCCGGTACTTCCCTTTCAATACCAGCGGCAGTTTGCCGATCGACACTGTTGTTGCCTGGAAATGGGTTGGTAGGTCACCTCTGACCAGCAATTCGATTACGCCGCTCCGCTCCGCGTCGCAAATCAGGGCGATGGCAAGAGCAAATCACGCAGCAGCACGTCAGAATGAGGTGCGAACTGACTGATTGCACCCGGCCACACAGTCTATTGCCGGATGCCGGACGAACTGGACGGGAAAAAGTGTTCTCGGAGAAAGTTGTCCAATCCGCGCGAATGCAGGCAACATCAGAGACAAGGGGAAAGCGTCACCACCAAAACGAGCCCCACCCGAGGTGCATTAAATGACGCACATCCGTTCCCAGGCATTCACACTCGTTGAACTATTGGTGGTAATTGCCATCATTGCGATCCTAATCGGGCTCCTCCTGCCTGCGGTTCACAGAATCCGGGAAGCGGCAGCGCGAGCGAAGTGTCAGAACAATCTGAAACAGATCGGGCTCGCGATCCACAACTACCACGACGCGAGAGGCGCACTCCCACCCGGGGGTGACACCTACGTTTCCGGCTCGAACGCAGTGCCAAATAAGCCAAACTGGGCCGCAGTGATCCTGCCGTATCTTGAACAGCAGAACGTCTTGAATTCCTACACTGAAGTGCCGGACCTCGGAGTGACGGCACCAGTCAACGCGGGGTTCGTTGCAACCAAAGTCCAGGCCTATCTTTGCCCGTCCGACCCGGCAAGTACTCAACCGCAACCAACTGTTCCCGCCTCGCCCGCGAATGTCACCACGGCGTTCATGCCGGGAAACTACAAGGCAATGGGGGGCCGTTCCGATCTCAATAACTATTTCTGGGACACCATCTCGGCAGCCACCGGCTCAGGGAACTTCGTGACGTGCTTGCCGACACCGGCGACATACAGCGGGTCCACCGGGGCCACAGCGGCTCCGCGTGACTTTCGCGGACCACTGCACATCGTGGTGAACACCTGCAACTACAGTCTCCCACCAGAGAAATTAGTCGACATCTCGGATGGCACTTCAAATACCTTACTCGTTGGTGAGTACGCGACCCGAAGCAACCCTGGCCGACGGGTGTTCTGGGCCGACGGCTTCGGGCCGTACGCTATCGGAGCGGCGATCCCAAACGTCAAAACACTGATCAACGACCAGGTCGCCTGTTATTCGGCTCCAAATGCGGCGGCATCACCGCAATGTTACCGTGGCTATGGGAGCTACCACTCCAACGGCTCGGTGAACTTCGTTCTGTGTGACGGGTCCGTCCGGGCTTTTGGACTCGGAATCAATATGAATGCCTTCGCGGCAATGGGTAGTATTGCGGGAAATGATGGCCCAACTATTCCCTGATTCCTGGAGCATTGACAATGCGACATCTCCTCATTGGCTTGGCGTTGGCCGGCACGGGATGCGAATCTGCTCCCGTCTTGGTGCCGGTTTCGGGACGAGTCACCTTGGACGGCAAACCCGCCGCGAACATTGAAGTAACGTTCCAGCCGTCCCCCGATCCCCAAGTCCGCGAGCCCGGTAGCGCCTCCGCGGCCGTGACCGATTCTCAGGGGCGATTTGTCCTTCGGCAATTGTGGCCAGATGCACCGGGGGCCAGACCCGGTCGCCATGAAGTCTCCTTCCGCACAGCGAAACGACCGGAATCCGTTCCTGAACCTCTCCCCGCACGCTATCACTCAAAATCAACAATGACAGCGAATGTTCCGGTGGCGGGATTGCATGATCTCGAGTTTGCGCTGACTATGGATCGTTGACTATATATGGTAGCGACATTAATACTTCTAGCTATCGTTGTCTTATCCTCATGATTCACGGGCGCCAATTGTAGTTCCCGCGATGCCCTGAGTCCGAGTCTTGGGCCTTGAGGAGGTAGACGAGTGCCGGCCCGCCCGAGAAGGATGGCCTCACCACCCGTCCATCGCCCCGGAGGACTCGGCCATGACATTCTCGCACACGGCACGCCGCCTCTGCCACTGGTTTTTGGCCCTCGCCGCCCCGCTCGACATCCGGTCCGCTCCGCGGCTGGCTGGCCTGTTCCTCGGAGCCATCCTCGCACGCGGGCGACGCACCGTCACCAGTTGGATACGACCGGCGTACTTGTTTAGCGCGTCGGGAGCAGCACGGGGGGTAGCAATTGGTTGCCGAAGGCTCGTAACGTCTGACTGCGGTGATCCACCACGGACCGTGTCTGGCGGCAGCACGTCTCGAACACGGACATCCACACGCTCTGGGCGTGCGCGCCCACGTCGGTCCCGTTGCCGCCCCAAACCTTACGATTCACCACCGCCGGCCGGATCGCCTGCTTGGCCCTCCAGTTGGTGGGCTCGATCCGCGGATCGAGAACGAACGCGAACCAATGCTCGAAGTGGCTCCACAGGTTCTTTGCCAGGGTTGTGTACTCCGGCACCGCCCGCGGGCGGCCCACCATCTCCAACGGACAGTTATCAAGCGACAGCCGGTTGCGGAAGGACTCGGCGTTGTGGACCGTGCCGGTGGCGGAAGCGGGCAGGCGGGCCGACGCCGAAAGTACGTTCAGGACAGGCTCTCGCTGGCGAAGCGTGCCGGGCGGCGCGCGTGGGTTCGTTCCACGTGTGCCTGTGGACGATCACGATGACGGAGGTATGCACGCTGGAGCCGCGACAAGGAGGGCTTGGTGTCGCACCGCAGTGCCAGTCCGTGGGACGACACGTTGCGTCGCCCGAGCCACGTCGACAAGCCCCGCGCGTGGCAGCGGGAGTTGCTGACGAAAGAGATCGAAGCGGTTTTGCCAGCCGGGGCTGACGGCACGGAAATCCGCAACCTCGCCGAATGGGTACTCAACCTTGCGGCTTGACGCTCAGGTAATCGCGGAAACTACAGGTTCGGGTGCCACCTCGTCCGGGGTCAGGTTCCTCGGGAGCGGCACCGGCCCCCGTTCGGTCCCGCGCATCCCGTTACTGGCCCGCGGTCCGCGGCGTGACGTCGGCCCAACTGTAGCCGCCGCGAAGTTCAGCGACCTGCCACCACGCGAACGCCGGCGTTCCGGGTTGACCGATCCACAGTGTTCCGACCTTCGGCGGCGCGGGGAACGGAACCTCGACGTCGGCGGGGGGGGGGCCGTCCGCTTCAAAGGCCACGGGCGACGGGTTGACCCAAAGCCTCGCGGCGGACCGACCGGTTTCGAGTACTACGAAGTGCGTCTCGTGGTGCTTGCACGCCCTCGGGCACCAGAGAGTTTGTTCCCCAGTTTGCAGGCCGAAGTTCGCATCTCTTGTGCCCGGCTTCACAACGAGGCGGACCGCGGCCCCTGCCGGGTCCGGTTGCCCGAACCCGAGGAGGCCCACCGCACCGCCCCGACTCGGCCTCATGCCCCTGATGAAGTCGTCGTCGATCCACACGAGCGAGGACGCGAACGGGGCCGGCCACGGTCGTCCGACGGGCCGGCTGGCGCGCCCCGCGGCGCGATTCAGTTCCAACCCCCGCCCCCGCGGTTCCGGCAGCGGGGGGTAAGGGCGGATGTCCCGCGCCCCGATGTTGGGGAGCGGCAGCGTCGCGTCGCGGTCGAACCACCCGCCCTGGCCGACGAGGGGCAACCGAGGCGGGTAGTTGAACGGTTCGTAGATCAGCCCGCTCGCGGTCGCGAACTTCGCCCGTTGGTACGGGACCAGCGTGACGGCCGCTCCACCCGAACGAAACCGCCCCGCCTGGCCGGCGTGGAGTTCCTGCCGCGTGACCGAGTCCGAGATTTCCGCTCGCACCCGGCCCGCGGTTACGTGAACTTCCGTCTCCCCGCCGGAGTCGATCTCGACGCCGAACCGCGTCCCGAGATCGACCACCCGCCCGTTCGCGGTCTGGACGCTGAACCCTTCAGCACCTTTCGGCACGTCGCAGAACAACCGGCCCGACGTCAGCCGGACGACACCCGCACCCTCGAATTGGAACGCGGCCGGCCCCTCGAACACGGTGCGCACGCCACCCCGCGTGACGAACTCGGCGACACCCGTGCGAAGTTTAAAGGACTGCCCGCGCGAGACGGGGCCGCTCGGGACCACCCCATCGGACCATTCACAGGCGGTTAAGCGTTCGACGTTCGCGACGGGTTCGACGGCCGCCGACGGCCACATCGCCCAGCAGGCGAAGAGGAGCGAAGCCGCCATCGCCGCAACGCCTGCGACGCGCCCCGCACCACGCAACGGGGGACGCCGCCCCGCGGCCTTGGGCCGCGACTCACCCTCGCCCCGCGCCCGAATGCGGAGAAACGCCTCATCGACGGCCGCGACGAAGAGCGCGCGAGCAAGTTCGGGGTCGGAGACGACTCGGTCACGGAACGCGGCCGCCGCTTCCGGCTCGAGTCGGCCGTCCAAGTAGTCGGCAATCAGGTCGTCGCCGCGGTCAGGTAGCATTATTGCCCTCCGCGAGCTTTCGTTCGACGCACTCGCGCAACACTTGGCGGATCCTCTTGACCAGTCCGTAGGTGGCCGACACGGTCCGGTTCACGCGCCGGGCAAGGGTTTCGATGTCGGGGCACTCGTCGCTGTACCGCAACCGGATGAGTTCTTGGCTCTTGGCCGGAATGGAGCCCAGGCACTTCAAGAGGACCGCGTGCCGCTCGGACCACACGGTCGCCCGGTCCACGTCGCGTGCGGCGTCTGACATCGCCTGGATCGCGTCCGGGTCGGCCAGCGGCGGTAGTCGAGAGCGGCGGCGCTTGGCGGACAGCACCTCGATCCGCGCGATGCCGCGGGCCCACGGGAGGAAATTGTCCTCGTGATCAAGTCCGCCGAACTTTTGGGCCACGACCACCGCGACCTCCTGCAGGGCGTCCTCGGCATCCAGGTGGTTGCCGAGTAGCACGAACACGTACCCGTACAGGGACGCGTAGTGGCGCATGAGCAGTGCGGCGGCACGCGATGACATCTCAGCCATGCTGCAACTGGCCTCGAGACTGCGGCGAGGAATTCCAGCGGGGGCGGCAACGTGCGCCGTGCTTGCCGAGGGCAGAGCGGGACAGTCAGTACGGTCGCAGATCGAGAGAATTAGGCGCGAGAACTACCAAAAAAATCACCTCCGCGGGCGATTCGTGTGCGGTGCCCCCTCGATTGTGAACTCGCTGACCCGAGCTTGCGGTATCCTGACTGTGGGCCTTTGGCGTTCTGAATGTGGACGAGTGCGGGCCCGCTCGGGCGACTGGCGTTCCCACACTTTACTCGGGCGGCGTGAAACGGCTCGACCCATGACTGGATCATCGAGACGAGCGAGCCCGTGACCGTTTCGTACGGCGTGCTCCGCCCACCGCTCCCGAGGGGGACGGTGTTCGCCCCCCCCCCAATTTCGAAATTTTCCGCGCCTAATTCACGGCACGGGCGACCGTACAAACGGCCGCCGGTATCGGTGCGACACGCCAAGGCTGCAAGACCGGCTCGCTGGGTCCGTCCCTGCGCGAGAGTCGAAACCCGAGGCGACGTCCGGCTCGCGCACGATGTCTGTCCCCGCTGCACCGATCTCTAACCAGCCGAAAACTCCCGATTCGGGTGCCGCGCCATGAACCTCAGAATCCCGCTCCTTCTGGCCGCTTGGACCGCAGCCGCCCCGCCCTCGCTGGGCGCGGCCCCGCCAGGGGCCGCACCGGACACGACCTTCGTGGAAACCGTCGCCCCGTTCCTCCGGGAACATTGCGTGCGGTGCCACAACACGAAGAAGCAGCTGGGAGACGTCCGGCTCGACGACCTGGCGTCGGACCCGGGCCCGACCGGCGGCGAGCGGTGGTTGGCCGTCGCGGTACAAATCCGCGACGGGCTCATGCCCCCGCCCAAGGAAGCCCGCCCCGACGCCGCGACCGCGCGGAAGGTCGTGGCGTGGGTCGCGCGCCACGGCGGCGGCCGCGGCCCGCGCCTGCCGAATCACGGGAACCTGGTGCCGCACGAACTCCTGTTCGGCCAACCGGTCGCCGAGGCGGGGGGCTCAGCCGCCCGCGTCTGGCGGCTGAGCCCCGGCGCGTACATGGGCCTCGTGGCCGACCTCGCGCGGGGCAAGGTGCCCGCGGGCGTCGTCCAGCCGTTCACCGTGATCCCCGAGCGGGGCATCAAGGACTTCGCCGGGCTGTACACGATCGACGAGCCGAGTGCGGAGATCCTCGTGCGGAACGCCGAGGCGATCGTCGCCGCCCAAACGATCTACACGGTCAAGGAAGGTAAAGTGACCGGCGGCGGGAACTCGGTGCGTGAGTTCGTGACGCTCTTCGACCCGACCGCCCCGCCGACGAAGGCACAGTTGGAGACCGCGATCCAGTTCCAGTACCGCACGGCCGTTGGCCGGAACGCCGGGGCTGAGGAAGTCAAGCGGTTGATCGAGTTGTACGAGCGGTGCGAACAACGGGGCGATCGTCCGGGCGCGATCCGCACCATGCTGCAAGCCGTCCTCCTGCGGACCGACGCCCTGTTCCGCAGCGAACTCGGTGCGGGGAGCGGCCGCCGGATGCTCGCGCCCCAGGAAATCGCCGTGGCGTTGAGCCTGGCCCTGGGCAACCGGCGCGACTCGTCCCTGGTGACCGCCGCCGCGAAGGGCGAACTCGCGACGAAAGCTCAGGTCGCAAACCACGTGCGGCGGATGCTCGACGACCCGAAACTCAGCAAGCCCCGAGTGCTGGTGTTCTTCCGCGAGTACTTCGAGTACGACCAGGCACTTTACGTGTTCAAGGACAAGCCGCGAACCTTCGCCCACGAGCCGTACTGGTACGTGTCCGACACCGACCGGCTGGTCCTCTCGATCCTCGCCGCCGACAAGGACGTGTTCCGCGAGTTGCTCACAACCGACAAGTCGTTCGTGAACTATTCCACGGGCAAGAACAAGGTGACGAAGGCCGAGGAGCCGAAGCCGGGTGCGGTGATCCCCCCGAAGCGTGACGGCAAGACGGGTGCCCTGACGCCGATCCCCGGTGTGGAGTACGTCTACGGCGTCGAGAAGTGGGACCCCCGGCAGCCGATGACGCTGCCCCCCGGCACCCGCCTCGGCATCCTGATGCAACCGAGTTGGCTGACGGCGTGGAGCACGAACTTCGACAACGACCCGGTGCGCCGGGGGCGGTGGATCCGCGAGCGGCTCCTGGGCGGCACTGTGCCCGACCTGCCCATTGGCGTCGTGGCCCAAGTGCCGAACGACCCGCACCGCACGTACCGCGACCGCTTGAGCGTCACGCAGGCCGCGGAGTGCTGGAAGTGCCACAACAAAATGGACGAGTTGGCCCTGCCGTTCGAGAACTTCGACCACTACGGCCGGTTCCAGACGACCGAGGAAGTCGTCGATGTCGAGGCGACGGAGAGGAACGTCGATAAGAGCGGCAAGTCCCTCGGGCTCGTGTACAAGCAGGTGGCGCTGAGTACCGCTGGCGCCATCGCCGACAGCGGCGACCCCAAGCTCGACGGTCCGGTGAAGGACCCCCACGAGCTGGTGAGGAAACTCGCGGCCTCGGACCGGGCACGCCAGGTGTTCATCCGCCACGTGTTCCGCTTCTACCTCGGCCGCAACGAGACGATGAGCGACGCAGCGGTGTTGCAGGAGGCGGACAGGGCGTACCTGCAGAGCGGCGGGAGCTTCAAGGCGCTGCTCGTCTCACTTTTGACCTCCGATTCGTTCCTGTATCGCACCAACACGCCCCCTACGAAAGAGTCGAAATGAACGCGGAAACCACCCGACGCGACGTCCTGAAACTTGCCGGGTACGGGGCCAGTGCCGCCGTACTCACGCCCGTGCTGAGCCAGCTCGCCGCTCACGCGGCGGGGACCGACGCGAAGAAGCTACCGAGGCGCGTCGTCTTCGTGGTCCAAAGCAACGGCATGAGCCCGAAGCACCTGGTCCCGTCAGGGGTGACCCGGCCGAAGCACGGCCGCCCGACGAACGAGAGGCTCGAAGAGACCAGCCTCAAGGGTCGAACCCTGCACCCCGCCATTGCAGGATTCGCCCCGTTCCAGGAGCGCCTCGCACTGGTCCAGGGGCTGTCCGGCCGCATCGCCGTCAGCGACCACTCGGCGAACCACGGCTGCCTCGGTGCGTGCCCCGCCAACAAGGGCCCGATGCTCCAGACGATCGACTCGGCCATGAGCGAGGCCCTGCCGGGCATCTTCCCGCACGTCGCCATCGGCATGCCCGACGGGGCCCAAAACATTCTGAACTACCGCGTCTCCGCGGCCGGGCCGGGCAAGGCGATCCCGATCGTCTGCTCCCCGTCGCTGGCGTTCAAGTCCCTCTTCGGCAGTGTTTCGGAAGGGGCGGGTCGGGTCGCGTTCGAACAGAAGACCGACCTGCTCGACTTCATGGCGGCCGACGTCAAGCGCTCCCGCGACGCCCTCGCCGGGGAGGAGAGGCAGAAGTTCGACCAGTACCTCGAAGCGTTCGAATCGCTCCACGGGCGGCAAAAGGAGCTCCTTGCGAAAGCGGGCGAGCTCAAGAAGAACGCGCCGAACCTCGGCGAGAAGGCGGCCTCGACCACTTCCAGCATCATCCTCGAAGCCCAGTTCGAGATCGCCGCGGCGGCCCTCGTCGCCGGGATGACGAACTGCCTCACCCTCACCTCCGGCGGCGGCGGCCAGCAGTTCGGCAAGTTCCCCGAGTTCAACATCCCCGACCTCCACGGCATCGGCCACGGCAACGCCTACGGCCGCACGAGCTCCGAGGACTGCTTCACGGAACTGCGGCAGTTCCACGTCAAACTCATCGCGGGCCTCGCCAAGAAGTTGGAAGGCGTGAAGGAGGGGGACGGCACCATGCTCGACAACACCCTGATCGTGTACATCAGCGACTCGGGCGAGGACCACCACCCGGCGCTGTACGAGTGGCCCGTCATCCTCCTGGGCAACCTCGGCGGCAAACTCAAGACCAACGGCCGCCACCTCCAGTTCCCACAGTACAAGGCGAAGGAGCACCGCACGCTGGCGTCGCTCTATTGCACCTTGTTGCACGCGGCGGGCAAGCCGCGCGACAAGTTCGGCGTCAGCGACCCCGGTCTCAAGGGCGTCGATCAATCCGGGCCGCTGCCCGACCTCCTCGCGTGATTGCGTCGCCCGAACCACTCCAAGGACACCGACCCCATGATCCGATTTACGCCAGCGGTCTGCGCGTTCGCTCTGGGGGCCGTCACCCTCACCCTTGCCGCCGAACCGCCCGCCCCGAGCGAGAAAGTTCGGAAGTTCATCGGCGACAAGACGGCCGAGTACCTGCAGCGGGCCACCAAAGTCGAAGCGTTCCGGGTCGGCCCCGTCGATGCCACCAAAGTCGGGAAGGAAGACACGGCGGGCGGGCGTGTCATCAAGGGCGAAGCGATCGAGGTCGATCCGGCCACCGCGGCCCGGTTGATCGCCGCACTCTGCTCCGACGACACGTACTTCCGCGAGGACTCCAAGGGCACGATGATCGGCATCGGGTACCGCATCTGGACCGACACAAAGGAGTGCGTCGAGGTCAGTTGTTGTGTCGCCAAGGGGAACGTCTGGATCGTCGTCAAGGATGCCGAAGGGAAGGTCATCGCCCAGGGCGACCGCCGCGGGTTCCGCGACGACTCGGCCAGCCCGATGCGGGTAATCGCGGCCGACGTCTTTCCGAACGACAAAGACGTGAATTTGCGGAGGCCGCGTGCGGTCGCCGCACTGAAACTCGCTGTCGATCCCGCCGCCAGCCCGTTCGAGCCGAATGCCAAGGTCGAGAAACTCGCCGACGGGTTCAAGTTCGCCGAGGGGCCAGCGTCTGATGCCCAAGGCAACATCTATTTCACCGACCAGCCTTCGGACCGCATTCTGAAATGGTCCACTGATGGCAAGCTCTCCACCTTCCTTGAAAAGTCCGGCCGGTCGAACGGTCTCTGCTTCGGCCCCGACGGAAAGCTCTGGGCGTGCGCCGACGAGAAGAACGAGCTTTGGAAAATCGACACCGCGACCAAGGAGCACGTCACCGCCGCGAAGGACCACGGGGGGAAGCTGTTGAACGGGCCGAACGATGTCTGGGTGCGACCCGACGGGGGAGCCTACTTCACCGATCCGTTCTACAAGCGGAGCTATTGGACGCGCGGGCCGCAAGAGCAGGAGAAGAACGGCGTGTATTACGTCACTCCCAAAGGGGAGGTCCGGCTCGTGGACGGCGACTTCGACCAGCCGAACGGCATCATCGGCACCTCCGACGGCAAAAAGATGTACGTCTCCGACGTCCGACGCCGCAAGATCTACGCCTACGAAATCGCGACGGACGGAAGCCTCGTGAAGTGCCAACACTTCTGCGACGGCGTGTCGGACGGCATGACGCTCGACTCGGAGGGGAACCTTTACCTCAGCAGCGACAAGGTCTACGTGCACGACAAATCGGGCGCGAAGGTTGCCGAACTGGCCGTGCCGGAGCGCCCGTCGAACCTTTGCTTCGGGGGAAAGGACGGCAAGACCCTGTTCATTACAGCCCGCCAGGGGCTGTACTCCATCCGCGCCCGGGTGACCGGCGCCGGCAGCCAATAGCGTGGCGGGCCGCGGTCATCATAAGAGGACGGCGACCGCGGCAGGACTCCAGGCCGGCACCCGGCGAACCGAACCGCGTTTTCCCCTCCAGTGGTACAGGGCCGAACCGATTTGCACACGGGTCCGCCTCAGCCTATCCTTCGCTATCGCCCTCGCGATGCATGTCGTCAATCGTGGCGCAGCCCGCCAAGCACAAGCGGACCGGCTTCGACCGGCTTCGACTGGCTGACGCCGGCGGTCGAACCGCCGGAGACATTGAAGGACGGGCAGTTGATCCGCCTCTACCCGACGGATCTGACGGACGAGCAGTGGGAGCGTTTGGACCCACTGCTGCCCCGGCCCAAGTCCGGCACGCCCAAGGGCGGTCACCCGGTCACCGTTGATCGGCGCGAGGTGGTTGACGCCATCTTCTACCACCTGCGGGCGGGTGGGTCGTGGCGCATGATCCCGCACGACTTCCCGGCCTGGCAAGCGGTCTACGGCCTGTTCCGCGACTGGCGACCGGCCGGGGTGTGGGACAAGGTCCACGCCACGCTTCGCGCGGAGGTGCGGATCGAGGCCGGTGCCCCGCCGACCCCCGAAGCGCTCTGGGTAGACAGCGCCCGGCAGACCTGCTCCATCGTCACCCGCGGGTTTTTCCCCCCGCAGCCGATCCGTGTGGACCGACACGAACCCCAGTACCACCAGGCTCAGCACCAGGTGGCGCACCAGGCCGACGTACTGGCGCCCCTCGTAGT